>JBKCLM010000001.1:0-33152 GCA_046300655.1 Chloroflexota bacterium
CGATGTGCCCAACCTGACGGATGACTTTGTCGCCGCAACTGTGGTGCGCATCGATTCGAGTGGTCGGTTTGTCTTTGTTAATGTACCAGCACTCAACCAAGATGCCTATGTGCATGCAAACGTGCTTGCGACACTCAACACTCAACCGTATGAGCAACAACGCGTATTGGTCAAAGTCAGCAACAGCGACCGTGGCTTACGCGCAACGGCCATCAAAGAGGCATAGTGTGTGGTGTTGGCGCAGGTGATTGCGTAGGTTATATCTTTTCTTTTTAAAATCATACGACTCCGAGCTGACATACTGCCTGCTCGTCACACAATCTGACACCACCAGCGCACCGCAGTTGCCACCAGTGCGCGCGGTAGTCCATGCATCACCTGTGGCACCTGCACGCCCCCCTGCACCAACGCCTGCCGCAGATAGCGATAATCAATCACGCCCTGCCCTGGCGCTAGATGGCCACTCGTGCCGTCTGGCGCCAATTCTTTGAGGTGCACCAGCGCAATGTCGGGTGCAAGCAAAGCCAGCGCCTCATCGATGACCTGTCGTTGCGTGTCAATCGTGTCAACATTGAGCACATTGGCCACATCAAGCACCACACCCAGCGCCGGCGAGGCCAGCTCGTCGAGTAACTGCCGGGCCTGCGCTGCCGTTTGTACCACATTGCCGGCCTCAGGCTCAAACGCCAAGCGCACACCGACCTGCTCCGCATGGGGTAACAACGCACACAAACTCCTGCACATCGTCGCCCATGCCTGTGGCGTGGTGTTGTCGGGGTGGGCTGCCCACATGTCGTCGGGGTTACAGGTACCGGTTGAGATGGTCAGCAGGCGACAATCAAGCAGTGGGACGGCGTCGATCAGCGTATGGATGCCACTGAGCACCTTTTGGCGCGTTATCGCATCAGGATGAATGATATTGCCCGTGGCCGAGAGCGCCACCATGGTGATAGCAGCGTCGTGATGCGCTGTACGAATCTGGTCACACACAGACGCATCCAGCGTCGCGGGCAACGTGGGCTGCCCCACACAACTCAGGTTGAATTGCACGTGAGAGAGTCCGTCGGCCCGAACGGACTGCAAAAGCAGTGGCAGAGGCTCATGCGCGTAGGTTTTGGCGAAGACGGCCAGATCGGGCATGGGAGTGCTCCTGACAGTGACAAGGCAATTCTCGCATATGATGGTGGTGGATCAAATAATGCCCTGCACCGTAGCAGAAAGGACCTCACCATGATTCGAGTTGTCGTTTTGAGCTTTTGGCATGTCCACGCCCGCGATTACACCAATGCCGCCGTCAATCACCCCGATGTCGAGTTGGTCGGTATTTGGGATACCGATGTAGCGCGTGGCCAAGCCGCTGCCACTCAGTATAACGTGCCATTCATGACTGACCTCGATGCCATCATGAACGACAAAAGCATCGACGCCGTAATTGTCACCACCCCGACCGTCGACCACCTCGATGTGATGACGCGCGCCGCCAAGGCCGGTAAGCATATCTTTACCGAAAAAGTCATTGCCGCCACGGTCAGCGAAGCCAACCAAATCATGGCCGCCGTGCAACAAGCGGGCATCAAGTTTGTGGTCAACATGTATCGCCGCTACAACGCCTATAGCGTCGAAATCAAAAAACTCATCGACAGCGGTGCCCTCGGCGAGCTCTCGCTCGTGCGCGTGCGCGACTCCCACAACGGCGCGTTGCGCACACCTGAGTCACCCAACGGCTGGCTAGTTGAGCGCTTTTTTGACCCCAAAGAGTCAGTTGGTGGTGTGCTCACCGACCTGTGTCATCCCGTCTACTTGACCCGCTACTTTTTGGGCATGCCGGACAGCGTGATGGCCAACTACGGCTTCAAGACGGGTCGTCAAGTCGACGACAACGTGGCGCTCTCGTTGCGCTACGCCAACGGCGCCGTGGGTATTGTCGAGACCAGCTTTACCATGCGCTATGCACCATTCAGCATCGAGATCCACGGCACCGAGGGCTCACTCATCTATGAGCAGTGCGGCATCGGCGAGATGATCGACCAGCGCCGCATCGTCGCCGAGGGTGGCATCGTCGATAACGACAGCCTGCTGTTCGGCATGAACCGCGTCTTGCGCGTGCGCAGCACCAAAATCCCCGAGGCCCAAAACGCCTGGCAGATGCGCCCCATCTCGGCCGACGACGATCAGCCACCGGCGTTCAACCAGTGGGTTAGCCACATCCTCAATAACACGAATCCAGCCGAGACCGATAACCATCAGCTCGGGCGTGATTTGACGGCCATCGTCGAGGCCGCCAACCGCTCGGCACAGGTCGATCGCGCCGTGCGGATTGATGAACTGCGCGGATAATCGTGCGGTCACAGGCACGTTACGCGCTCATGTAATGCGCATATCGCTATTACCGCATACCGTTCGTATCGACACATGTAAGAGACACCACTCCCCCGAGCGCATGCTCAGGGGAGTGGTGTCTAAATCACTCGTCATCCTACCTTTTCGTCGTAAACTTCCTGAACCCACCTGATGACAATGTGGTACCTCCGGCATTCTTGGCCCGAACCTGCCAGTAGTAGGCTTTGTTCTTCGTCAAACCAGCGACGGTGACCGTACGCTTTGTCCCGACACTCCTCCAATTGGTGCAGGCTGCTTGTGTCAGCGCTATGCAGTATTCGTAGCTAGTGGCACGATCGCTATTCGCCCAGGTGAGGGTGACCGTGGTCGGTTGATTGATTGCATTATTGGCAGGACTCGTTTTGGCGAAGGCGACCGGTGGCAACACAACCTTGAAGTACCCATACTGACCCGCATTCGCCAGCGTCGTCCCAGCATCATTGGTTGCCCGAACCTGCCAGTAGTAGGTGGAATTATGCGCCAGCCCAGTCTTTGTGGCGGTCGTGCGTGCACCGGTGCTGACCCAGGTGGTACAGGCTGCTTGGTTGAGTGCAATACAGTATTCGTAACTTGTGGCACGTGCACTCCCTGCCCACGCAAGTGTGACCGTGTTCAGCGGATTCACTGCATTATTGACAGGACTCGTTTTGGCGAAGGCGGCCGGCTTTAAATCTATCGTAAATTGACTCATACTTCCGCCATCGGCAAGTGTGCTCCCAGCAGCATTAATGGCCTTTACCTGCCAAGAGTAGGTCGTGTTGTGTACCAACCCAGTCACAGTGGCAGTCGTAGCAGTTCCAGTACTGACCCACGGATTGTAATACAACTTGAGATCACTGTTACTGTAATCCATGTAACTGATGACCGGTATATTGCTCGATGTCAACTCTAATGAAGAGGAAAACCCTGAAATCCCGGCACTATCCACAGTTGAGATACTCGTACTCGTGCATGTAGCATCATTGCATACCGCCAGCTTCAGGTAAACGTTGGTAATATCATCATAACTAATGACCGGCACATTGCTCGTCGTCAATTCAAGTGAGGTGGATAGTCCAACATTACCATCACTATCGATAATTCTGATGCTCGGATTCGTGCAGGCCATATCATCGCACACGGCTAGTTTCAAGTCAGCGTTACTTTCATCGGCATAACTAATAACCGGCACATTGGTCGTCGTCAATGCAAGCGAGGTATCCAGCCCAACAGCACCAGTAGCATCAATGATTGATGTCGTCTTATTCGTGCAGATAGCATCACTGCACATCGCTAGTTTTAGGTTTTGGTTGGTGCTATCGTAATAACTGATAACTGGTACATTGGTCGTCGTCAATGCAAGCGAACCGTACATCCCCACACTCCCAACACTATCGATATTCGAGACACTCTTATTTGTGCAGGCAGCATCACTACACATCGCTAGTTTCAGGTTATGGTTGGAGTTATCGTAATAACTGATGACTGGCACATTGCTTGTGGTTAACGCCAGTGAGGCGAACCACCCAACATCACCACCACTATCGATGATTGAGGACGTATTACTCGTGCAAGGAGCATTATCACACACCGCTAGTTTCAGGTTTTGGTTGGTGTTATCGTAGTAGGCGATAACGGGTATATTCGCTGACGTCAACGCAAGCGATGTATACGATCCCACATCACCCGTACTATCGACGGTTGTAACGGTCTTACTCGTGCAGGGAGCATTGCCACACACCATTAATTTGAGGTCTCCGTTGGTCAAATCATAGTAACTGATGACCGGATTCCCGTTTGATGTCAGTGCAAGTGAAGAGAACGCGCCGACACTTCCAGTACTCGCAAGCGTCGAGAGGAGCGCACTAGTGCAGTTAGTAATACAGTACTCATAGCTGTCGGCGTTTGCACTCGCACCCCACGTCAAGGTGACCGATGCGCTATTCACCGTCGCAGTATTAGTAGGTGACGTTTTGCTAAATGCTCCCGGTGATAGCGACTTTGCATCAGTTGTGGTACTCACCTCATTGGCATGTACCATACCTACTCCTCCAGGTATTAACACGTTGTTGAATAGGAGTGTGAGTAGCACAATGACAGCTACAATCGTGATGTCTTTCCGTGAAGGTAACCGATGCATCGTGGCCATCCCTTCTGTGGACACGCACCGCATCACACTGCAGGCATGCGTGTATCGACGTATTTGTTGGCTCGGTTTGTGATAAATTTAGGCCCTTAGATGTAATTATTGTAATGTAAATATTTACGTATGTATACCCCTGTTTATTAGTCTCGCGGTAGTTGATGGAACTCAGGATATACAACGACATCACACATTTGATTGGCGCACCAGTAACAGTGTGGGTGACTAATCGTATCACCATCTTCTTCATTAGGGGACGTACCATACCAACGAATGCTCATAACTATTCATCGTGGTATCACGTATTTTCGATGCAACACACAACTCACACTATCGATACACAAGCGATAACAATCAATCTAACAACAGGCAATTGGTCAACGCCAAAAGGGGGTGCTAGGCATAACCTAACACCCTCTCAATACATACTACAACGCCTTAAGAATCGCACTCGCTTCCTTGCGCCCGCTGTTGTAGGCGCCGTGCACCGTCGATGGGTCCGTGTTGGTGTAGGCCTCGCCGGCCAAGGCCAGTTGCGCGCTGACGGGAGTGCCTAACACCGTGCGGGCGCTGATGGGGCTACCTACCGGCACATACGAATAGGCGCCGAGGGCGTACGGATCGCGCCCCCAGCGGGTTGCCACCATGCCCGTACTGCTTTTTTTGCTCCCAAACGCCTTCTGCACGATGGCCGTCATCTCAGCCGTCAACTGGGCATCGGTTTTGGCCTCGAGGGCACGTGCGTTACTCCCCGCATTAAAGGCCGCCAAGGCCGGAATGCCGTACGGGCCGTTGAGGGGAATCATCTGATACCACTGATGTGGGTCATTGCCAACCAGCGTAAACGTCGAGTACGTATCACCCCAAAAGGCCGTATCAAAACGCAGAATACAGCGATTGAGGACGCCAGTAGCGAGCTGATTGATGGCCGTTTGGTACTTGGCCGGCAAGGCTGGCTCAAATGTCACCTTGTTGGCCTTGAGCACGCCGAGCGGCAAGGTGACAATCACCGCTTTGGCTTGCCACGATTTGGTGCCAGCGGTCACCGTCACACCACGACTGCCCCAGGTAATCTTGCTGACGACGGTGTTTTGCACGACGGTCAGATTCTTGGCGAGGAATGTGGCAATGCCATCGTAGCCACCGTTGACGAACAGGTCGGTACCGCTGTAGGCGGTGTTTTCGGCTTCGTACTGAAAGAGCGAAATCTTCTCGGATTCAATCGCATACTCGTCATCAACAATCTGCGCCAGCATGCTCTCAAACAGGCGTTTGTTGGCCGCACTCAGCTGTTTATAGGCGGCCACTTGGGCAATCGAGGTGCGTAACGACACATCTTTATCAAGGTTTTCACCGCGCGCCACGGCGCTGTCGATGATGTCGTTGGCCCGATTGTAGTGCGATTCAAGCGTGGCACCAGTCAATGACTTGCCGTTGACGGTGTCGATGAGGCGCTCGTCGCCGGCCTCTTCGGGGTCACTCGTGGTTGACACGCCGGCTTGTTTGGCGAGATTGACCAGCGGGTTGCCGGTTTTGGTGTGAATCCAGTTGGCGCCCAGCTCAATTGGCTTGCCCCAGTTGCGCCAACTCCAGACGCGGCCACCGACGCGTTGTCGGGCCTCGAGTACGACGACCCGCTTGCCAGCCGCGTGGACCGCTTGGGCAGCAGCCAGACCGGCAATCCCTGCGCCAACCACGATGACATCGTAGGTGGTGGCACTGGTGACTGCTTTGCTTTTCACCACCTGTGGTGCGCTGCTTTCGGTTGCTGCCGATGGGGCACACCCAAGCAATGTCCCACTCATAATGCTATACAAAAATCGCCGACGGTTCATGGCTTTCTCTCTCTACTCCACATACCCTGCACCGAGCCGCTTGGGCGAGGTTGCACATCCCTAAGTATGGTACACATCCACGGGGTAATACAAAAAACACCAACGCTTCATGGCTTTCATTGCCTACAACTGCCGTACCAGCAACTGCGCTAAACCGCGCAACTCAAGCCCCTGCCGCCATTCAATCTGGTCGGGATTGACCAACTGGAGCGTCGGCATGCGCTGGGTCAATCGCTCGAACGCCACCACCCCCTCAAGTCGGGCCAACGGCGCACCCAGACAATAGTGGATACCCTGACTAAACGCCAGATGACGCCCCGTCTCGGCTGTCAAATCCAGCCTATCTGGCGATGAAAACACTGAGGCATCGTGATTCGCCGATGCAATCACCAGTTGCACATGTGCCCCACGCGGGATAGTCACGCCGGCAATCACCACCTCCTCGGCCGCATAGCGGTTGACCAACTGCACCGGATTCACGAGGCGCAACAGCTCCTCGACGGCAGCCGGGATGCGCGCCTGATCGGCACACAGCAGCTGCCACTGATCCGGATGTTGCAGGAGCGCCAACAGCCCGTTGCCCAGCAAATTCACCGTCGTCTCGTGGCCGGCAATCAAAAGCAAAATGGTGGTGACCACCAACTCAGTTTGACTGAGACGCTCGCCGTTGACCTCGGCCGCAATCAGCTGGCTGACCACATCATCGCCCGGGCGACGCCGGCGCTCGGCAATCAGACGGCGCATGTATCGACTCAAAGCCACCATCTCGCGCGTCAACACCATGCGCTCACTACTCAACACGCCCGAGGCGATAATCGCATTCGACCAGGCATGGAATCGCCCATGGTCGCGCTCAGGCACGCCTAGCATCTGACTAATCACATGGATAGGCAGAGGTAACGCAAAATCACTGATGAAGTCACACTGCGGTTTGTCACGCATCCGATCAATCAGCCCATCGGCAATCCGCTCAATGTCGGGGCGCATTTGGGCGATGCGCCGCGGCTGAAAGGCATCGCTGGCCAAACGGCGTAAGCGCGTGTGGGTCGGTGGATCCGCTTTGAGCATGTTGCTATCGCTAAAGCGCCGCCACAACCGTTGCGCAAGCCATCCTTGATGGCGCACGTTGTAGACGTTTTTGATCAGGCGAGGGTCTTTGAGGGCTGCTAATACATCGGCATAGCGCGTCACCACATACACCGGCGCCCCACTCGGCAAGGTGGTTTGATAGACGGGGTGCGTGGCACGCCAGCCTTCGTACCATGCATACGGGTTCGCACGATAGGTCGGGTGACTGTACGGGCTGTCAGTGTGGTATTGCATGGGCACTCCTACGCCGATGGCTCATCGGCCCAGCGCACATTGGTGGCAATCGGCTGGCGCACACCCTCGGGCCAGGCCACCGCTGGATGCCCGATATAGAAGAACCCGTAGAGCTTGGTGTCGGGCGCAAATCCAACCACCTCGGCCACATGAGGATGCATGGCGGTGACGCTACTCGTCCACTTGCCGGCTAGCCCGAGCGCACTCGCCATCAGGTGCATGTTCTGCACGGCACAGCCCATGGCCACCAAATCCTCCCACTCGGGCATTTTGCCGCTGGGGCGCATGCCCAGCGCAATCCAGACCGGTGCCTGTGATGCACGTTTCATTTGGGCTTTCTCGCCGTCGCTACCAGGGGTGTGTTGGGGATTGAGTAGCCGAAAGGCCGTACCAAACGCCACACCCAACTGGTAGCGCGCCTCGCCCGTATAGACCACAAAGCGCCATGGTTCGGTTTTGCCGTGGCTCGGCGCCCAATGGGCTGCCTCAAGGATATGCTCGATATGGGTGCGATCCACCGGCAGGTCGCTCAGGTCGCCCAAGGCAAAGCTGCGGCGCGTAGCGATGGCCTGGCGCACAACGGCAACGTGCTCGGGCGTCAATGTATGTGTCATGGTGATTCCTCTGGATGATGACGATACGGCATACTCATGCCTCTCGTGAGCCCAAGTATACCACTTGACCGAATCGGCGAACAATGCGAGGATATGCGCAGCACATCCCCCTACATTTACTAAGGAGACCTGTATGACCAGACGCATGCGTATCGCCCAAATCGGCTGTGGCGGACGCGCCCAAGCACACCTCGCCGCGATGATGACGCACCCCGATGTTGAGGTCGTTGCACTCTGTGACCGCGACGAGGCCCGCCTGCATGCTACCGGCGAACGATTCGGTATCACCGCGCGCTACGCCGATTTGGCCCAGGCCATCGCACAATCTGCGCCCGACTTGGTCGACATCGTTACCCCACCCGAGATTCGCCTGAGCATCATCGAGGCTGCGATTGCCGCCGGTGCTCCGGCAATCTTGATCGAAAAGCCCTTAGCCCTGACGCCTTCGGAGAGTCGGGCCATTACCAAACTCGGCGCAGAGCGCTTAATAGCCGTCAACACGCAGTATCAGTGGATGCCGCACTGGCAGGAGATTTGGCAGATCTTGCGTACCCAGCAACTTGGTGCCATTCGTAGTATCAGAGCCAGTACGGGTGTCAATATTTTGGAGCAAGGGCCACACGTACTCGACCTCACATTCACGGCGATTGAGGCAGCCGGATTACCAGCGCCCGAGTGGGTGTTGGCGAGTTGTGAGGGGCTTGAGTGGTTCGGTCAGACGCCGGTGCCGGCCGATACGAGTGCCGTGATGGGGATTGGCGATATTCGGCTGTTTTTCAACGCGGGGCCATCAGCGCCACCGGTGCCGGGCGAAACCAACAAGTACTATCAGCAACAACTCGAGATTATCGGCGAGCGCGGGCGGATTTGGGTGTCGCTCAATCAAGGCTGGCAGTGGTGGAGCGAGGGGGCGTTCCGCAGTGGGCGCACCGCCTGGCCCGATGATGATGATGTGGCACAGCGGGCGTTGTTTGGCCATCTGCACCAGACGCTCATCGGCGGCGCAGATTGGCGAGTGTTCCCCACCCATATCACGCACGCCTACCGGCGCCAACAGGCGATGTTTGCCTGTTATGCCTCAAGTCAACTGCGCCAACGCGTCGCATTGACGCAAGAGTGGGGTGACGAGATTATCAGTCAGATGCGCTAATAACGTCCTGCTAATAATGCAAAACGTATGGCTGTGGTGTTTTATGTTGCCACAGCCATACTATTTCGGGAGATGCCAGAACTTATGCGCCGGCCAATTCTTCGAGCAATTCTTTGATTAAACGGTCGGACAATAACGTATCACCAAGTGGTGTAGCTGGTGTGACACCTTCCATCACCAAAAAGTCACGAATATGCTGTTCATGTTTCAGCAACAGTTCTGGTGTCAGGATTTCTGACAGACGGACCTGCATGGTCATTTCCTTCCTTTACATCTACTCACGCGTTGCCGCAAGCACATACGCACTCAACGGCTGTTTGATGAGCACCTCAAACGCCTGACGCTGTGCGGGTGTACCACACACCGCCACAATATCACCTACTTCAAGCACCGTCTGGGCACTCGGTGTCAGTTGCACATCGCCGTTTTTGATGACTGCGATGACCAACACACCAGATTGCTCACGAATACGGCTTTGTTCGAGCGACACATTGACGATGGGTGTTTCTGCTGACATTGTATACCAGTGCAACGCCAAACCAATCCGTGTTTGTGCCATCGAGCTGAGCAAACTTGTTTGCATGTGTGGTGACGAAATCGGCACATACGCCGCCGATCGCACCTCATCGCTCAGTTGTTCAATCCGGTCAGCTGCTACATCAAAGTGTAACAGCGTCTGGCGCATCATCTCAAGTCCGGCTTCAAACTCCGGTTGCACGACCTCGTGGATGCCGAGCTCACGGAGGACCTCGATTTGGGTCATCTTGGCGGCACGCGCCACAATGTGCACCGCTGGTGCTAACTCACGGGCACGCCGCGCGATTGACTCCACATCAAACGCCGATCCAACCGCAATCAACACCAGGCGCGCATGCTGAATCCCGGCGGCGTGCAATACCTCGGCACTCGCCCCATCGCCATAAATAACTGGCACTCCTTGTTTTTGGAGTTCATCGAGCCGGTATTGGTCGCTTTCTACTACCACAAACGGCAAATTCAAGCGTTGCAACAGTTGCGCTGTGTATTGGCCGACACGACCATAGCCGACGATGATGGCGTGGTTTTGCAGCGCACTATCAGGCACCTCGGTATGCACGAATGGCACAGGATCCGGCCATAGACGTTGTTGTAGCGCACTCAACGGACCGCGCAACCGCATCATGCTCGGCGTCATCATCATCGTCACAAGTGCCGTCGCCAACACCAAATTATATTGATTGCTATCAAGCATACCCTTGTCAAGCGCCACACGCGCCAGCACAAAGGCAAATTCGCCGATTTGGAACAACCCGAGCGCAACGGTAAGTGGTACATCGCCACGATAGCCAAACAGCCGCGTAATACCACCAAAAATCAACGCTTTACTCACTATGACAATACCCACAAATGCCACAATCGTCACGGCGTTTTGCCACAAAAACAGTGGATTGATGAGCATGCCTACCGAGACAAAGAAAATCATACTAAAGATGTCACGGAGCGGCACGATATCACTCAACGCCTGATGGCTATACTCAGATTCGCTGAGCACCATACCCGCCACAAATGCTCCAAACGCAAACGATAAACCCGCAAGGTAAGTACCGTAGCCGATACCGAGTCCAATCGCCGTAATCGCCACCAGAAAAAGCTCGCGCGAGCCCCATTGACTGATACGTCGCAACAAGTACGGCATGACGCGCGTACCCACCACCACCATCGCCACCAAAAATATCGCTGCCCGCAAGCCAGCCCACAACAAATTAGTCATGCCACTCTCGAGTTGATTCAGCTCGGGCAAAATCAACATCAGCGGCACCACGGCCAAATCCTGAATAATCAGCATGCTAATCATGATGCGACTCGCAAGCGACCCAAGTTCACCTTGTGCTGAGAGCGTTTTGAGGATAACCATGGTGCTTGACAATGCCATAATACCGCCAGCCCACAACGCAGCCGTACTGTTCCAACCCAACAACGTTGCCACCCACCAGCCAACCAGCATACTCAACCCAATTTGAATGGGCGTACCAACGAAGGCAATCCACTTGACTTTGGCAAGTTTTTTGAAGTTAAACTCGAGGCCGAGCGCAAACAACAACAGCGCGACACCTATCTCGGCTAACACTTCAATATCGTGAATTTCGGTGACAGTCGGACCAGCAGTATATGGACCGACCAAAATACCAGCAGTGATGTAGCCAATAATCAGTGGTTGCCCCAAACGCTGTGCTACCATGCCACCAATCAAGGCAACCACCAAAATCAAGGCAATATCTGCAGCAATACCCATGGTGGGTCGCTCCTACTCGGCTAAATGAACAAGATAGATGAAAATCATTCAACACGTTGTTACTTTAGTATTTAATAGTAATATTATGACACATGCGGACATAAAACACATTCTGATGCACCGTATAATACCTATATGACACAACCATCTTTGCGCATTTATCTCTGCCATGGTGCTTTTTGTCGCGGTGAGTCGCTACGATCGACCCTCGTGCACGCACTCGAACAGCATCAACTCACCGCCACGTGCGAGGTGCGGGCCAGCGGTTGCCAAGGGCGCTGCGATGATGGCCCCAATATGACCGTCTGGCCGGGGCCCATCCGTTACTGCCACCTCAATCACCACCGCATCACAAAAATCGTCGAGTCACATCTCGCCCAAGGGCAGATTGTGACTGAGTTCCTCCACCCATCGTCACGTCCACCAAGCGAATCCTAATCTATTGACGGAGCGCTCCTGTGGTACAATGCCTACAATATTCATTGAATGAGCATGTAGGACAACTATGGGTTTGTTTTCACGCAATCAACTGACCGAAGCCAAGGTACTCGATGCCCTTCGCACCGTCCAAGAGCCAGAGCTCGGTGGTGATCTTGTCTCACGCAAGATGATCAAAAATGTCGTCATCAAGGATGACGGCGTGAGTTTCGCCGTCGAATTGACCACGCCTGCATGTCCGCTCAAACACGAAATCCGCACGGCTTGTGAGGATGCCATCGAGCAAATCCTCGGCGTTAGCCGCGAGCATATCAACGTTGAGTTCACCGCCCAAGTGCGCACGCACGGTGGCATCCTCGACAAAGCAGCCATCCCCGGCGTCAGCCACGTGATTGCCGTCTCAGCCGGCAAAGGCGGCGTCGGCAAATCAACCGTTGCCGTCAACTTGGCCACTGCGTTGGCTCGCGAGGGTGCCCGCGTTGGCCTTCTTGATGCCGACATCTACGGGCCATCAATTCCGCTGATGATGGGCGCCACCGGTCAACCCGACGCTGAGACCGGCCCGGATGGTCAGCCACGCATGCAACCACTGCAGGCGCACGGCATCAAGCTGATGTCGGTGGGTTTTTTGGTTGATGACAGCCAGCCCGTGATCTGGCGTGGTCCAATGGTATCGCAGCTCCTCCGTCAGTTCCTTTATCAGGTCGATTGGGCACCGCTCGATTATCTGATTATCGACATGCCTCCAGGCACCGGCGACGTGGCCTTGACATTAGCGCAGTCCCTCCAAAATGTCGGCCTGACCGGCGCAATCACCGTCACCACACCGCAGCAGGTCGCAGCTATCGACGTCATCAAGAGCATGGAGATGTTCCGCAAGGTCAACGTGCCACTCTTGGGCATCGTCGAGAACATGGCCTACTTTATTGCGCCTGACACCGGCGCCCGCTACGACATCTTTGGCACCGGCGCCGCCGAGCGCTTGGCCGATCGACTTGGAGTCCCGTTACTCGGCCAGATTCCGTTGGGAATGAGCATTCGTGCCGGCGGCGACGATGGTCGCCCTGCGGTCCTCAGTGAGAACAGCGATGCCTACGCCGACGTATTCCAAAGTATTGCGCAACGCCTGGCTGCCCGCGTAAGCGTTCTTGAGCACGTGTAAAAATCCCCGCCCCACCAGGTGCACTGATACTGGGTGGGGCCTCACCCGCAACGAAGAGGGTTTATCATGCAATACGAAGAGAGTCGTCTTCATCCCATTACGCTGATTGATCCACTTACCATCAAACGCCCACAGTATGACAGCAGTCGCCCCGCCCTCGATAATTATGGTCGGCGTATCGACTACTTACGCATATCGCTCACTGACCGCTGTAATTTGCGCTGCGTCTACTGTATGCCCGAACACGGCATGCAGTTCATGCCCAAAGACGAGTTACTCACCAACGATGAGTTGTTGCGTGTCGTTCGTGCCGCCGCGACTGTCGGGTTCCGCAAAATCCGCTTGACCGGTGGTGAGCCGACGCTCCGTCGTGACCTGGTGCCCCTTGTGCGCGAGATCAAAGCCATCGACGGCATTGAGCATATCGCGATGACTACCAATGCCGTCAAGCTTGCGCCAATTGCCCACGACCTCAAAACAGCCGGGCTCGATCGTGTCAACATCAGTATTGACTCACTCGACGCCGAACGCTTCGCCCAAATGACCCGCGGCGCCCGCCTGAGTGACGTCTGGGCTGGCATCAATGCCGCCGAATCGGCCGGGCTGACGCCGCTCAAGCTCAACATGGTGGTCGTGCGTGGGCTCAATGATCACGATGTGCTTGAGCTGGCTGCACTCACGTTGCGCCACGATTGGGATATTCGCTTTATTGAGGTGATGCCACTCACCGGCGTCGCCGATGTGGCCAACGACGGTGTAGTGCCCAGTAGTGAGTTAATTAGTCGTATCGAGAGCGAGTTTGGGCCGATTACCGACCATGGCATGCATGATGCTGACCCTGCCCATCGCTACCAGATTCGCGGCGCCAAGGGGCACATCGGATTTATTAGCTCAGTCAGTGAGCCGTTTTGTAGTACCTGTAATCGCATGCGTCTCACCGCCGACGGCCGATTGCACCTCTGCTTGCTCCGCGACGACGAGGTTGATTTGCGTGCCGCCTTGCGAAGCGGTGTTGATGATGACGAGTTAATGCAAATCATCCGCCATGCTGTGGCCATCAAACCATGGGGGCATGGGCTCCCCGATGGAATTCTACCCACTGTACGCGGTATGTCAGCGTTGGGCGGCTAAAACGCCGGATTTTTTACAATAAACAAACTATTAACAAAAAGCTCTTGCAGTTGTGTGCTATAGTTGTACCAAGTTGATTTATAAAGAAGCTGGCAAAATGTCACCGCGCAAATCGTCACTTACAACGACTATCCGCGATGTTGCGGCCCGAGTTAACGTCTCCCCGATGACCGTATCACGCGTCCTCAACGGTAATAGCAGTGTGCACCCCGAGACGCGCCAACGCGTCGAAGAAGCTATCCGTGATCTGGGTTATAGCCCATTACCGCCACAACGCGACACCATACAACGCCGTAGTTCTCACACGATCGCACTCATCCTTCCAAGTATTGCGAATCCCTTTTTCAATAAAGTTGCGCACGGAGTCGAAACCGCAGCCGATAATCATAACTACCGCGTCATCATCTGTGGCACCCACGGCGATATTCACCGTGAGTGGCGCTCACTCCGCGATTTTGTGCATCGCCGTGTCGATGGTGTCATCATCGCCCCATGCAACGATTTGTCGCGTGAGGCACTTGAACAATTTGGTCAATACCAAATACCAACCGTGCTCGTCGACCGCGAGATTGCCACGCTCAACATGGATGTGGTTCAAGGCGATAACGTCAAGGCGGCATCGATGCTGACCCACCACCTCATCACACAAGGACATCGACGAATAGGTTTTATTAGCACTGATAATCGCGTCTCAACCTCACGAGACCGTATGTATGGCTATCGGTCGGCACTCGATGTTGCCGGCATCGCCTTCGATTCATCACTCGTCTACGAAGAAAGTATTGCCCAAGACAACAACTGCTATGACATGGCCTACAAACTGTTGACGCGTTCTGATCGACCCAGTGCAGTGGTTGCCGGCAATAGTCTTGTCTTAATCGGATTGGTCCAGGCATGTGCTGATTTGCGCATTCGTATTCCCACTGATATTGCCGCCGTGTCGTTTGACGACATCGAATACGCCAGCGTACTCTGCCCGTTTTTCACGGTAATAGATTTGCCTGCCATACAAATGGGCGTACACGCCACTGAACGGCTCATTCAGATTATTCGTCAACCCGAGAGCAAACCAGTCAACCGCAAACTATCCACAAATTTGATTGTACGCCGTTCATGTGGCAATAATACGCACGATGTCTTTTTGCACGAACACTATCCGTTCCGTCAATTTGTCTAATATTGTGAAAGAGGTGATTTGCATGCGTCAGATTGTCTTGCGTGCGGTCGGTGACATGCAAGTCGAAGAGGCTTCGTACCCAAGTGCCCCACTCCCCCACGAAGTTCAGGCTCGCGTCCGACGCGTCGGCATTTGCGGTACGGATTTGCATGCATTTGCCGGCAAACAGCCGTTCTTTAATTACCCACGTATTTTGGGGCACGAACTCGCCGTCGAGATTGTCGCTCGGGGTGACGCAGTAACAAACGTGGCAGTCGGCGACATCGTTGCCGTCCGCCCATACCTCGAATGCGGCCACTGTCGTGCCTGTCAGCGCGGGTTGACCAACTGTTGCGAAACGCTCCGCGTCCTCGGCGTACATATCGACGGTGGCATGCGTGAGTACATCAACCTGCCTGCCTCTCATCTCCACCACGCCGCAGGCGTTACCGTCGATGGGTTGGCCATGGTCGAGATGTTGTCCATCGGATTCCACGCCATCCGTCGCGCCAATCCCACACCCGACGACCGTATCGTCATTATTGGCCTCGGTCCGATTGGGCTCGGTGTTGCCCTCGCGGCCCGCGCGCGTGGTCTGAATACCGTCGCCATTGACCCTAGTCCAGGTCGGCGCGAATTTGCGCTGACACACCACCTTGTCGGCACCGCCCACGCACCTGGCGACAATGTCCAAGCTACTGCCCGTGCACTCTGTGGTGGTCATGCGCCAGACATTGTGCTCGATGCTACCGGCCATGTTGGTGCCATGGAGAGTTCAGTGCTGATTCCTGGGCACGGCGGCAAGGTCGTCTTTGTTGGGCTCGTCCAAGGGAATATCAGTTTCAGTGATCCCGATTTACATCGCCGCGAAATCACGATTATGGCAAGTCGCAACGCCACTGCGGTTGATTTTGATGCCGTGATTGCTGCGTTGCCAAGTATCTCAGTTCCTGCATGGGTCACCCATCACACCACACCCGACCACTTGGCTGGGTGCATGCCCGCCTGGCGCGATCCAGCCACCGGCGTCATCAAGGGCATGCTTACGTTCGATTAAGGCATAAGACCTCATGCTAAGCAAACAGTATCCAGCACTGCAACATCGCCCATACCGCTTATTATGGAGCGGACTGCTTGTATCAAACATGGGCACGTGGATGCAAAATGTGGCGCAAAGTTGGCTCATCTACAAGATGACCGACAACGACCCGCGCTATTTGGGGTGGCTTGGCTTGACCTTTGCGATTCCGATGATTGTCTTGCCCCCACTCGGTGGTTTCTTGGCTGACCGCTTTCCTCGGCCCAAAATCCTGACGATAACGCAGTGGTCGATGATGGCCGTGGCCTTGATTCAAGCCCTGCTCACCTGGAGCAACCTCAATTCGCCTGCGCTCATCCTGGTGGCGACCTTTGTTGGTGCAGTCTTATTGGCCGTCGATAACCCGACGCGCCAAGCGCTGATTCCCACCCTGGTACCACGTCATGATCTGATGAATGCGCTAGCACTCAATTCGGCCACCTATAACGGAGCCGCCTTGATTGGTCCAGCGTTGGCTGGCTTTTTGTTAGGCATCATGGGACCGGGTTGGTTGTTTTTGGGCAATGCCGTCAGTTATTTGGCGGTTATTTATGCCGTCACACAAATGCCGTTCGAAGCCGAGCAAGGGGCATCGACGATGAGCCTGCGCGAGGCGCTTCTCGGCGGAGTGACGTATGCGTGGGTGCATGCACTTACTGGAGTCCTGTTGATTACCTCAACAATCATGTCGATTTTTGGGCGCTCATATCAACAATTACTGCCCGTCTATGCCGATGATATCTGGCGCATTAGCGCCCAAGGCTACGGCATTTTGCTATCCGCAGCAGGTGCAGGTGCGATGATTGGAGCGCTCGGATTAGCATCAATCCCTGCGATTACACCAAATCAGCGCAATCTGCGCATTGCCGGTATGGGCTTTGCCTTGACATTAGCCGGGTTTGCCGTGGCGCCGTGGTGGTGGCTCGGCGTCATCATGCTCGTCCTGGTGGGTATTATCGGCACCGCAGCCACCACCATGATTGCCACCATGTTACAACTATCGGTACCCGCTCATTTGCGCGGTCGCGTCATGAGTTTGCATGCCGTCACGTTGATTGGGGTACCGTCACTTGGTGGATTGCTCATTACCAACATGACCACCTGGCTCGGTCGCGGTGAAACATTAAGCAATATCAACGCCAGCGGTGCACCGCTGGCATTGATAAGTGGCGCAATCTGCGTCCTTATGTTGTTTCTGGTGCTACGATTGCCGGCTGATCACGGCGCTCAATCACCCAGTTAAGTAGACGCAATACCACCAAGAAGAGCACACTTATCCCTGTACCAACATAGACCCAGTACAGTGTGTCAGCGTCTGTGCCTGCCCAAATCGCGTGTAGAGCAATCACTATATAGACGCCAAAGCTCAGGTAGTGGATGCCGCGCCATACCTTTTGGCCAGTCCAACGACGCGCCCAGAAGCTCACTGTAACGAATGTCAGCACATAAAAGCCGATTTGCCCGAGCGCAACTGCATCAGGGCGATAAGTGGTATCCGCATACGGAACAAACAGCGTCCACACTGTGTAGGTAATGTAGCGATCACCCAACAAAATGATGGCATGGACAAGGCCAAATACTACCGTCAGCCACGAGATATGCCGATGCAAATCGACAATTGCCGCCACCTTGCCTAACGTTTTGCCAATTGCGGTGGTCAGCAACAGCCCCCACACGACACTTAGCCACAAGAGTACATAGGCAATCACGCCCGACGAACGCGACAAGTACCAATAGGCCTTAGGGGCATCACCAAACAACGTATTGACGGTTGACATCACATAGACCGGGATGACCAACCATGCAATGACTAGGCCAAGTGCAATACCAATTGCTATCGTACGAATTACACTCCCCCACGAATAGCGCTCGAGCATCGTATCAAGCATGGCCAACGCTTCTTCACTGGTGGGCTGTGGAGGTGGCACCCGTTTGGTCGGTTCTGGCGTCGTGGTCATCGGTTCGGGTGTTGTAGTCATATATGCACCTCGTTTATGCTAGTCGTTTGCATCTCAGGCCATACAAATGGGTGCCACGCGGAATTCATATGCACCTGGCCTGCATGATCAACAATGAGTGCCGGCAATCCGCGTGCGCTTAGCCATGCAAGCCCAGCATTCACTCCAAGCATCACCGCCACCTTAGCTCCGGCCTCCGCATATGCGGCATCCGCTGCAATAACCGTCGCCGTCGCAACATCGCTTTGTGCAGGGCTCCCACTGCGGGGATCAATAATATGATGCACAGGGCGATTTGCGCGTTTCCAACGACGCCGATACACACTCGACGTCATCACTGCCCCTTCGGCGAGGGCAATATGGGCGACCGGAGTCTCCCCAAACGGGTGTTCAATGGCAATACACCATGGATTAGTCATTGGTGCCGATACCACGATGTCACCCCCTAGTTGGACAAGAACCACCGGGTTTGTGGATGCGAGGTGTGACACGAGTTGCTGCGCCATCCACCCTTTGGCAACACCAGCCAGATCGACGCTGAGATGAGCCGGTAATGTGACCTGACGCCCATGTACCTGAATCCCGCGCCAATCAGGCACAACCGTAGCAGTCACCTCAGCAGATTGCTGCAACGCCATACCCTCAAATGAACGATCATAGCCAATCTCGTGCATCAGTTGTGCCAAACTCGGCACCACCAAGCCTTGGCTCCATTCGGCAATCTCACGCGCCACCATCAACACCTGATGTACTGTGGCCGAGACATGGGCGCGGCGCATACGGTTGAGCACCATCACATCGCTGTCAGGGCGGAACCGGCTGAGTTGCTGTTCCCACCCCTCAACGACCCGTGTCACTGCCGGCCCGTCAATCTCCTGAGGCGAGGCGACCCGGCAGTGCACGCCCAATGCACGCCATTCATGGACATAGTGCGGCGCGGTCAATTTGAACCTCCACTGTTACCACCTGCAGCTGGGCGCGGATTAGCTGGCGCAGCGGGTTTGGGGACCACCTTGATTACTGGTGGCGTTGGCTGCGCTACCACGCGCAATACGGGCATATCACTGACGGGTGCCTGGACAACAGCAACACCTGCATCAGCGGGTGCAGCAGCCACTACGGGTGCACTTTCGTTCTGCGCTGGAGCTGGAGCTGCATCAGCACTGATTGGTTGCGCTACATATGGCATCAACGTTGGAACAGGGAGTAAATCGGGCAGTGTCGACAAGGTCGGAATCGGTGCAAAATCAATTTGCACTGGTGCAATCGTCGGATTAGGCATCGTATCAGTGCTCATTGCGACACCATCGACAACCCCAACATCATTCCCGACGTCGACCGTATTGACCTCTACGGTCGTTGCTGCCGCTGCCTGCGATAACACCATCCACCCCACCAACGTGCCACAGGTTGAGAGCGCGGTAGTAATTACCCGTCCCAGTAATCGCTCATTTTGCTCAGACTCGCTCCGTACGCGTTGCAACACCTTACGATCAATAGGTCCTTTCGTCATGGTTTTTATCCTTAATCGTCATCACGGTCTTCATCACGGTCTTCATCACGGTCGTCGTCACGGTCGTCGTCACGGTCGTCGTCATGAGTTGGGGCGCTCGTCGGTGCATTCGTTGGTTGTGGCGCCGCTGTAGCTGCAGCAAATACTGCTTGGCGTTGCGCCTCTTGTATCACCGCAATGCCGTTATACATCACTGTTCCATCGATAGCATTGACATAGATGGTGCCACGATCAAAGACAAACTCATACGCCATGGCATTCTCAAACATCACCAACTCGGGAGCACGGAGCAATTGGGCAGCAGGTTCAAGTGCAACAGCAATAGCCAAGGCATTTTCGGGAGCCATACGCTCTGGCTGGGTTGATACTGGCTGGGCTTCTGAGGCGGCAGCAACGACTGGCGCTGCTTCGGCCTGGGCAATCGCTACAGTCGCGGTGGGTTGGGCCACAACTTTGTTAAACTGATTTGCAAGTTGGCGCTCATTGGCTCGTGACTGCACCAATGCCGCAGAGGCCTCTTCGAGCAATTTGTTGGCCTCAGCCAAACGAGCTTGATATGTTGCTTCACGTTGCAAAACAACCTCTGCATCAACCACAGGACGCATTGTCGGCTCGGGGCTGGGCGTCTCGGTCGGTGGGATTGTTGCCGTTGCCTCAGCAGTTGGGACTGCCTCAATAGCGGTTTGGGCTGGTACGCTGGCTATCGTGCTAATGACAGCCCCAGCCATTACACTAATAAATACAGTTGCCACTGCGGCAATCAACAATTTTACATTCATTTGCATGATTCATACCTCTTTCGTTGTCGCTCTACCCTGTACTATATACAGGTCATTTTGCAACGTGCTAAAAAATTCATGGGAGTTTTCCAATCTTTTTCCAATTATTCTCTGCCACGATGATGGTATATCGTACGTGTATATAGGGTGAGTCTGTTATGCGGATTTTGGTTATTGAAGACGATGAAAAATTAGCGCGTTTGATTGTCAACTACTTACAACGCCAGCATCACACAGTAGATCACACGAGCGATGGCATCAGTGGCACTGACATGATTCTGCATAATATATATGACGTGGCAGTGATTGATTGGATGCTCCCGCATCGTAGCGGCCCCGATATTTGTGCCATCGCACGTGCTGCCAACATTCACATTGGCTTGTTACTGCTCACAGCCCGGGGGGACATTGATGATCGCATTAGTGGGCTCCGACGTGGTGCAGACGACTATCTCACCAAGCCATTTGACATGGGCGAGCTGGTTGCCCGGATTGATGCCATTCATCGGCGCGTCTCGGGTACTAGTTCACACCTCCTGATTTCGCACAATGTCCAGATGGACCCACGTGCACACACGGTCACCGTGGCAAATCACGAGGTTTTGTTGACAATGACGGAGTTTGCCTTACTCGAACTCTTCATTCGGCATGCCGGTCAAGCACTCACACGCGACCAAATTTTGCATACAGTTTGGAACGACGACGACGATGTCCTCAATACCGCTGTTGACGTCTATGTCTCATATCTACGGCGCAAACTCCACCCACATGCCCATCACTATATTGAGACGGTGCGTGGGATTGGCTATCGATGGCAGGCCTAACAATGCAACGCGCTACGATGTTTCGTACATTACGCCGACGATTGACGCTCCTTTATGCAGGAACCACACTCATCCTGCTGAGTATCGTGGCTATCGGCATGATCTGGTGGCTCAATCAACAATTTACCCGAGCAGCAGATGAAGCACTCTATATGCGCATGACCCGTGAGCTCGAAGAGCGCGATTTGCCTATTCCAACCGCGCTTATCAACTACTACAAACTCTATGAAGCCGATAACGATCAACTCTATGATGTCACAATTGACACGTTGACCCCATATCTCCCTAGTCAAACGCCAATCTACATCGCCTCATCCGCTAGTAGTCCCGGTGCCAACAGCACTTTTGCGATTGCTGTCAATCCACAAGGGATTGCAATTCGCGATCAACTCGGCATCCCACCAATCCCACTTAACTACGACGGGCTAATTGGAACCTTGCGTGGCAGTAACTTTGACGTGCGAACGATTACCGATACGGCGGGCAACCAAATTCGTATCCTCTCATATCATGTCCAACAAGATGACATCCACTACTTACAAGTGGGACGTCCAATGACGGACTATCTCCTGTTACAAAATCAAATCTACGGCGCTATTGCACTCATATCATTCATCATCGTCGTGGGTGTCAGTGGGTTAGCCTGGAGCTTATCAGGGTATCTTGTTGCCCCCACAGAGCGCGCCTATGAACAACAACAGCACTTTATTACGCATGCGAGTCATGAACTGCGTACACCACTCAGTATCATCCGTTCATCCGCCGAGGTGGCCCAGCTTGATATTGCGCCCGATCACCCTGCAGCGCCCCTGATTACCGACATCATCCAAGAGAACCGACACATGTCGACCATTCTCGATAATCTGTTGACGATTACGCGCATTCAGTCGGTCGCCAAAACCGTATCACCCTATGATGTTGCGCCTCTCATGGATGCAATCATCACAACGACACAGCACCATCACCCTCAGCGTCAGATCACACACGACCTAGTTCCTGATACCTATATGAGCACCAGCGACCCCGCCTATCTGCGCCATATCATCCAAATCTTGGTTGATAATGCCATCGCTCATACCGATGAGACATGTGCGATTCACATTCATGCCCAAAAAAGCAAAAACGGCATACAACTCAATGTATGTGATGATGGACCAGGTGTACCTGCCGACCAAGCGAGCCAGATTTTCAAACCGTTTGTCACAATTACCCGCGGGACAAATCACCGTGGCAGTGGTGTCGGCTTGAGCATGGCGCAAGCGTTTAGTCACGCAATTAACGCCACATTGCAGTACCACGACAACCAGCCCCACGGCGCATGCTTCACTCTTCAATTACATTCGTAGGATAAATCTACGGTACAATACATGCGATTTATGCGTACCAAAGGCATGTACCGCAATGTTGGCATTTTTACTTCTCGGGATTTCGTTTGGCCTGTCAGCCAGCGTAAACCCTGGCCCCTCATTGACACTCGGCATCTCGCGATCGCTCCGTGATGGCGCCCGTGCCGGTATCTTGGTAGCGCTGGCACCACTCCTCACCGACGCACCCATTATTGCCGTTGCCACACTACTGGTCGGTAGCCTCCCACCAACCATCTTCGGCTGGCTAGGGATTATCGGTGGCGCCTATATTGTCTCGCTCGGAGTACGTGGGTGGCGCGAGGCTTGGGGGCGCCAAATCGATCTCGCTGAACTCAGTGCCAGACGTGGAAGCAACGATGATGGTAGTTGGCGATCGCTCTTTCAAGCGATGATTGTCAACTTCCTCAACCCCAATCCGTACTTGTTCTGGGGTACTGCAGGTGCGCCGAACTTGGTCAAGGCGTATGCCCAACACGGCATCCTCGGCGGCGCTGCATTTATTGGTGGGTTTTATTTGATGCTCGTCGGCGTGCGAATGACGCTCGCCTATGTGATTGGCCGCAACCGCAGCGCATTCTCACCACACCTCTATCAACGCATCCTACTGAGCAGTGCGGCCTTGTTAGTCGTATTAGGCGGTTTGCTCGTACGTGACGGAGTTATCAGTATTTGGGGCAATCTATGAAACCAACTATGCTACTCGCCATTGTGATTGTCGTGTTCGTCGGGGCCATCGTCGTCATTGACCAGTTGAATCGCCAACAAGCCACACCCGTAGCAGAGAGCGTCTCGCGTGAGGAACGCGGCAAAATCCTCTACGATGCACGTTGTGCAGTCTGTCACGGAGGCAATTTACAAGGGCAACCCAACTGGCAACGCGCCCGCAGTGACGGCACCTACCCTGCACCACCCCATGACGCCAGTGGGCATACCTGGCACCACAGCGATCAGTACTTCATTGAGGTGACGTTGTACGGTGGCGCAGCAGTGACTGGCGTACCGACAAACGCCATGCCTGGGTTTGCTGGTAGTTTGAGCGAAGATGACGTCAAGGCCATTCTCGCCTACATCAAAACCTCATGGCCCGATGACGTTCGTGCCAAACAAGAGTCACTCAACGAGTAAGCGCCCGACTAACGCGCACCCACTCATCAAATGACAACGTCTCGGCCCGACGCATCGGATCAATATCGCATGCGCGCAACAAATCTTGCACTGTCGCGCGATCACGTTGGATGCCATGCGCAGCTAATCCACTTGCCAGACTATTGCCTAACTGCTTACGCGCATGCAAAAAACCCGCTTTGATGACTTTCATTACGGCCGGCTCATCGTCAGGATCAATCAGTGGTGTTGCACGCCGACGCAACCGTAATACTGCAGAGTAAACCTCAGGGGCCGGCATAAACGACTCGGGTGGTACAACAGCGACCAACTCGGGCACAGCACGAATCTGCATAGCGTGTGCTAAGATCGACATGTCGCCGGGCTCAGCACAAATGCGTTGTGCTACCTCACGTTGTACTAACACCGTCATACTCTCGGGTGGATGTGCAGACTCAAGGAAATGGCGTAACACCGGTGATGTAATCGCATACGGCAAATTGGCCACCACTCGATACGTCCGACCTTGCGTAATCTGTGCCAAATCAACCGTTAAAATATCCTGCTGATAAATTGTCAGGTTGGTGTGCATCGCAAATTCGTTGCGCAACCGTATAGCTAACCGACTATCGAGCTCGATTGCAATCACCTGACCCGCAACGCGCACGAGCTCCCACGTCAAGACACCTAGCCCAGGTCCCACTTCGACAACCAATGTGTCCTCCGAGACCTCACCAGCAGCCACAATCGTCGCTAGTGCGTGCCCATCCACCAAAAAATTCTGCCCCATTGCCCGTGTCGGTTGCACACCCATTTGACGGAGCGCAGTTCGCACCTGTGCAATTTGCAGCATTGGATTTGTCATATATTCCTTCAATTATTGTTTACCGCTTTAGTGTCACTATCGCTGTTAAACCTTACCATATATCGATGGATTTTACCATTGCTACTAATCTATTCATATTACCTGTCTATTGCATCACTTCATGTATTAATAAATATATATTTACATACAAAGTATTTATTTATTTATTTAATCAAAAATGTATTTTATGTTTTATCGTAAATAATACTAACATTAAAATCAGTAATAAATACATCAGAGGTACCGAATTACGCATCCATACGCAGAATAATCGATGATATATCATTTATTTCAAATTCGTTAAGCAGTTTTTACATTATTACTTGCCAAAAAAGATAATTTCACGGTATTATATGAACATTATCATTTTGAACAACAGAGCGTACGTATATGCACCTGGTCATTTTTGGGGCGAGTGGCAGAACAGGCAATCATCTAGTGCGGCAGGCCATCGGCATGGGGCACGATGTTACCGCATTTGTACGTAGACCCAACAAATTACCACTCTCACATGAGCGACTCCGCGTTATTGTGGGCGATGCGCGAGATCGTTTTAATGTTGACCGGGCGATTCATCATGCAGATGCAGTCATCACGACGATTGCACCCGTACTAACCGAGCCAGAAGAGACGCTTGCGACGATTGCGCAAACAATTATTCAGTCAATGCATAAACAACGCGTCACACGCCTCGTAACACTGAGTGATTCGTACATTATCATGCATCCGCATTTTAAAACACCGATTGGGCAGCGCCTGAGTCAGCTATTTACGACTCCAACTTCCGCACGATGGTTACGAATCGCGCAGCAATATGCAATTGCCGTGACTGCGAACCCATCAATCAACTGGAGCATCGTCCGAACACATCAACTGGTTGAAGGTGACTTTACTGGGCAATACATCGTAGACACCCAAAACCGACGTCTGAATGTCAGCATCAAACGCGCAAACGCAGCGGACTTCATGTTGCGTATTGCCGTCAATGGCAACCATATTGGCGAGATGCCAATCGTCAGTGACAAGTAAGCCCGTTAATTTGTCGTCATGCGGTGTACAACTTGGTCAATCTGTTGACCTGGCACACCGGTATGCATCAAAAACTCTCGTGCGCTACCGTATTTTTGATAGACATACTGCAACAAATCACGCATCGCTTGTGGATGTGCCACAATCAATTGTTCAAACTGATTCGGGGTCAAATAATTTGGGCGACGCTGGCGCAAAATCGGTAAACGAGGTGCAAGATAAATATTCGTCCGCGAGAAATCGCTGACGATCTCTTCGTGGGCAACACCTGCTACATCAAGTAAGAGTGCAGTCAATAACCCAGTCCGGTCAATTCCTAAACTACAATGGAACACCACCGCATGATGTACTGAGCTCACAATCTCAAAAAACTGTGGAAAAAACGGATATATCTGTTCAATTCCAGAAATCAGTGACGCAGAACGTGAACCAGCTGCCAGCTCATGTAACACCTGATGCTGCGTTATCATCGGTACATGCAGCAAATTCATCGTAAACGCAGGATCAAACTGAGTACGACCTTGTTCAACAATCTCTTCTGCGGTGCGGATGTCTATGACAGTGCGTATTCCCAAATCATACAGCTGACGCTGATCATCAGGGGTAATACCATACAATGCACTCGAACGGAAGAAACGGTTGTAAACGGTCGTACGATTGTCTACAGTGGCATAACCGCCAATGTCGCGGAATTGATAAATATTCTCAAACATGTAATAACGCAACCGCGTAGATGGACGGTATAGGGACATAACAGATATCCCAGTTGTGTTACGGCGTTAGTATATATCCGGACATCGCTTCGCGCATTTCACCGGGCTGTAAAACAAAGACACCGTGTTCTTTTGCTCCGTCAGCTGCCAGATTAAATCCATCATTCGCATTGGTGACTGGCTCAAGTGCGATAAACGACTGTCCAACTGGCATGTACATCACAAGATGGGTATAAATGAAATCCAGCCAGTGAACAATACGCACTTTCGATTTGTCATATTTTAACATAATCTGTTGCGCCATATTGCGACCTGTCAGACAGTCATCAACAAACACATTGCCCGCCTGGCGAAGCTGTTGATAATCGAACGCCTCAGGCACCGCAACTGGTGCACCAGTCGGCATACAATCAACCAACGGATAGGCCTGCGCATACGGCAATTGCATCGCCAATTGATCACCTGCACCGGTCAACTCACGTTGAATCATCGGATGCGTGCCAAAACCAGCTGGCATAGCCTGTGTATCGATATTCTGCACACCTAATAATGTCCGAAAATCGTTGCCCACCAGTTGATACTCAACCCAGCTCCGAAATGCAAAGGGGAAGTTCACATCGTCATAAGCCCGCGAGTCAAACTCCAAGCGGATGCGCGTATCACTTGCATACGTCACCTGCCACGGATAATGGCGCGCAGCCCCATGAATTGCCGTACCATCTGCAAAACTCGGGCGCAACTGGTATTCTTGCCCCGCAAAAAAGAACTTCGCATCGCGAATACGGTTCGACCACGGCACGAGCAAGTAACTTGCACACCCCAATGGATCGTGCTGCGCCTCGGTCGGCGTTGGCCGCATAAAATCATGCCATGCCCCTTGATAATAAATCTGTGCAAATGCCAACGATGCCGCCGTTTCTGGCAACACACCAACGCGCCATGTCTCGTTTTGCAAAAGATGTATCATCTGAGACCTCTTCATGTGTTTAATAACTACATGGTCATATATTACCGCAAAAACTGTTTTTCACACAAAAAACGACCATGCGATAAATCGCATGGTCGTCACACACACTTTATGATCTACGCATCAAGATCCATTGACTTAAGCGCAGCAATTGAGCCTGATACGGCAGCTGCACTGGCTGCCACCAAGGCTTTCTCGGCATCATTGAGTGGTAACTCAATGACCTTCTTGACACCACCGGCCCCGAGCACACACGGCACGCCGAAGTAGATGTCGTTTAGGCCATACTCACCCTCAAGGTAACAGGCAGCCGGCAAGACACGATTCTTATCGCGCACCACTGCCTCGACCATCTGCACCGTAGCCGCCGCTGGCGCATAGTAGGCACTACCCGTCTTGAGCAGGTTGACAATCTCGCCACCACCCTTACGAGCACGATCAACAATGGCCTCGAGGCGATCAGCCGGAATAAAATCCGTCACTGGAATACCACCGATGGTGGTGTAGCGTGGCAACGGCACCATCTCGTCGCCGTGACCACCCATCAACATGGCTTGAATATCCTCGACCGAGACGCCCGTCTCCATTGCGATAAACGTGCGATAACGGGCAGCATCAAGCACACCAGCTTGGCCAATCACGCGCTCCTTGGGGAACCCGCTGACCTGTCGTGCCAAGTACACCATCGTGTCAAGCGGATTATTGACCATGATAATCACTGCATTTGGCGAGAGTGGTGCCGCCTTGCTGATACAATCACGGGTAATTTTCGCGTTGATTTTGATCAAATCTTCGCGGGTCATACCCGGCTTGCGTGGCGCACCCGATGTCACCACAATCACATCTGAGTTGGCCGTGTCAGCATAGTCGTTTGAGCCGATAATCTTGAGGTCGTAGCCCTCGATTGGCGCAGCTTCGGCTAAGTCAAGCCCTTTGCCCTGTGGTACACCCTCGACAATGTCGAGCAACACCACATCACCAAGCTCTTTGGTGGCAATCCAATGCGCTGCCGTCGATCCGACAAAACCAGCTCCAATAATGGTAATTTTGGGACGCATCCTCACACCTCTCATGGCGCATACAGAACACCGCCCGATTGTACCATATCTTGGGCGATTGACAATTTAGCGAGTATAATACACCCGAATTATTCATAACAGCTGATGGATGTACCATGGCATTGACTACCCCTGCCTACCGCATTACCGGTGGCACACCAATTCGGGGCGCAATCACCTGTCTTGGCGCCAAAAACTTCGTCACCAAAGCCATGGTCGCAACCATGCTCGCCGATACTCCCACGACCATCAGCAACGTACCACCAATTGGCGATACAACCATCACCCGCGATATGCTCGTGGCCATCGGCGTCACGATTAGCGAGAGCGACCAACAGCAACTCACCATCGACCCACGCACCATTCGCACGTTTGATATCCCATTACCTGACTCAGGTAGCAACCGCATCCCGGTGTTGCTCCTCGGGGCGCTCCTGCATCGTTGCCAGCGCGTCTCGGTACCTGTGCTCGGCGGGTGTACGATTGGCGAGCGCAAAGTCGACTTTCACATCGATGCCATCGAGAAGTTCGGCGGCCACGTCGAAGTCACTGCCGAAGGCTACGTCGCCACCTGCAACGGCCGCCTCCAAGGCGCCCAAATCACCTTGCCATACCCGAGCGTCGGCGCCACCGAGACCTGCCTCTATTTGGGTGTCTTGGCCGAGGGCCGCACGGTCATTCATAATGCCGCCATCGAGCCCGAGATCTTTGAGCTTATCACCATGTTGCGTTCCATGGGCGCCATCATCTTTACTACCCCAGGCCGCGAAATTCGCATCGAAGGTGTAAGCAAACTCCACGGCACGCGCATCCACGTCCTCGGCGATCGCATCGAGACCGCCTCGTGGGCCTGTCTGGCCGCCGCCTCAGACGGCGACATTACCGTGCACGGCATTCGCCCCGAGATTTTGGGCAACTTCTTGTCGTATTATCAACAGGTTGGCGGCGGGTTCGAGTTGGTCGGCCCCAACAGCATCCGCTTCTTTCGCCAACGGCCACTGACCTCAGCCATCATCGAAACCGACGTCTACCCAGGGTTTTCAACCGATTGGCAACAGCCGTTTGCTGTCCTTCTCACCCAAAGCCAAGGCATTTCGGTTATTCATGAGACGGTTTACGAAAACCGCTTCGGCTACCTCAAGGCGCTTAGCCAACTCGGCGCTGTTACCCAACTCACCAGCCACTGCCTCGGCGGTGCGCCGTGTCGCTACCGCGACGCCAATCACCTGCATAGCGCTATTATCGTCGGCGGCAACCAACTCCATGCCGTCGATCAAATCGCCATCCCCGATTTGCGCGCCGGACTTGCGTATGTCATCGCCGCTGCCGTCGCCCAAGGATCAACCACCTTGACTGGCACACACTACCTTGAGCGCGGCTACGGCGACATCGTGCCACGGCTTGGAAACTTGGGGCTTGATATTGTGCGCGTCTAGTATGTGATACGATTAATAGACGTATCGTCGATATAGGCATCGTATGGGTGCCGGTAGTCGTACTCACAAGGAGTATATATGAGTGATACGCCACCCCTTCCACCGCATTCAGCCGATTATCGCAACAAAATCCGTCACCGGCTCAAGATGCAACAGGTATTCAAGGTGTTCTTGTCGATTTGGATTGGCGTTGTCGCACTTGTCATTTTTATTTGGTTCTTCACCACGCCATTCGGCTACTTCTGGCCAATTTGGCCGATTATTGGCATGAGCATCCCCGCAGCGATTATTGGGTTAAGCGCCTACGGTCCCACTCCCAAAGAGATCACCGAGGCCGACATTGACACCGAGATTCAGCGCATCCACACCCAAAAGTAAACCCTATCACCGCAAGGAGTCATATCATGAGCGAGAACCTCACGCACGCAACCCAGGAATCAGACACCTACCGCTCTCAAATCCGCAAACGCCTCAAAAAGCAACAAGAGTTCAAACAGTACCTCTCTGTCTGGCTTGGCGTCTCTGTATTAGTCACCGTCATCTGGTTTATTACCACGCCCACTGGCTATTTCTGGCCGGTTTGGCCGATTTTCGGCATGGGTATTGGCGCGTTCTTTCAGTGGCGTGAGGCCTACGGCGAGCCCCCGCGCGAGATTACTGATGCCGACATTGACGCCGAGATTCAACGTATTCGCGAACAAAAGTAGGTGATTGTCTTTAACTACCGCTGCAATGAACAGCATTGCAGCGGGTTCATTTTGTGGTTGACATTACCCGCATAACCGAGTAGCATACGAGGAGACCTTTAATGCGATCCTGTGAGATTGCGAAGGACCAGTTATGACACGCCATCAATTAATCATCTGTCACGGCAGATTTGCCGCCCGCATGCGCACACCCATCAGGGTAATGGCGCTTTTTTTGTGCACGGAGTAGCCAATGAACGAACGTCAAATCATGACCGCTGACGAGGTCCGGCGTGCCATTGCCCGTATCGCCCACGAAATCGGCGAGCGCAACGGTGGCGTCACCGAGGTCGTACTCGTCGGCATTTACCGGCGCGGCATCCCCCTGGCCAAACGCATCGCCGCCGCCATCCTGACCATCGAGGGCAACACCGTTCCCGTCGGTGCGCTCGATATCACGCTCTATCGCGATGACCTCGAGATCCGTGGGCCGTCGACCCACATCCAACACACGAACATCCCTGGCGATATCACCGGCAAGATTGTCGTGCTCGTCGATGATGTCCTCTTCACCGGTCGAACCATCCGCGCCGCCCTTGATGCCCTGACCGACCTCGGTCGCCCCGAGCGCATCCAACTCGCCGTGCTCGTCGATCGTGGCCACCGCGAGTTACCCATTCGCGCTGATTTTGTCGGCAAAAACGTCCCCACCGCCTCGAGCGAAGATGTTGCTGTGCGCCTCAACGAAATCGACGGTGGCGATGACGCCGTGATGATTATGCGAGGTGCCATATGAGTTTGCCCCTGATTGCGCCACACAACCCGTGGATGGCCACTGCCACGCGCAAGCGCCGGCATGTGCTTGACCTCGACGACTTTCGCGAACAAGAGATTATCGATGTGCTCGACTCTGCCGTCAGCATGAAAGAAATTCTCGGCCGCAGTGTGCCCCAAGTGCCCATCTTACGCGGCAAAACCGTGGCTAATATCTTTTATGAAGAGAGCACCCGCACCCGCCTATCATTCGAACTCGCCGCCCGTACCCTGTCCGCATCAGTCATGAACATGACCGCCAAAGGCTCAAGCGTCGAGAAGGGCGAGTCGCTCATCGATACCATCCGCACCATCCAAGCCCTCGGTGCCGACATCATCGTGATGCGCCACGGCGAGTCGGGTGCACCATACCTCGCCGCCCAGCACTTTAGAGGATCAATTATCAACGCCGGCGACGGCCGTCATGCCCACCCCTCACAAGCCTTGCTCGATTTGTTTACCATTCGTGAGCACCTCGGTCAACTCAAGGGCCTACACGTGGTGATTGCCGGCGACGTCCTGCATAGCCGCGTGGCCCGCTCCGACATTTGGGGCATGTTGCGCTGTGGTATGCAGGTGACGATTTGTGCACCCAGCACCTTGATTGGCGATGTGCAGATGTGGCAAGCGTCGCACCCTGGCCTCAAGATTAGCTACGACCTCGACACCTTGTTGCCGCACACCGATGTCCTGATGGGGCTGCGCCTGCAGAAAGAACGCATGCAGGCCGGATTACTGCCCGCCCTACGCGAGTACAGCACCTACTTCGGCATTAGTGCTGAGCGCCTCGAGCAGTTGCCCAAACACGCCATTGTGATGCACCCGGGCCCAATGAACGAAGGCGTCGAGATTATGCCCGAGGCGGCTGACTCGCCACGCTCCGTCATTGAGACCCAAGTCACCAACGGCGTCGCAATCCGCATGGCCCTGTTATATCGTCTCTCCGGTGAGACCCAAGCATAAGTATCGTAGACAAAGGATACCCACCCGCATGAAAACACTCATCACCAACGGCATCATCATCGACCCCGATACCCGGCAAATGGGCGTCGGTAGCGTGCTCGTCGAGAACGGCACCGTCACCGCACGCTTCGACGGTCAACTCCCAGCTGATGCAAGTGTGCGCACCGCCCCTGGCACCACCGTGATTGACGCCAGCCACAAACTCATCAGCCCAGGCTTGATCGACCTGCATGTCCACTTGCGCGAGCCCGGCGAGGAGCACAAAGAGACCATCGCCACCGGTACGCGCGCGGCGGCCGCCGGCGGATTTACCGTGGTGGCCTGGATGCCCAACACCCGCCCCGCCCTTGACAGTGTGGCCACCCTTAAGCACATTGCCCAGGCCGCCGCGCGCGCCACCAACGCCCAGGTGCTCCC
>JBKCLM010000002.1:0-2883 GCA_046300655.1 Chloroflexota bacterium
GCAATCGCCGTACAATGATGACATCCAGTTGGGCAATGCGGCCTATTCGCAGTGTGTCCTGCACACAACAAGTTGGGGAGAGAGCTATGAGCGCTACACCACGCACGACGCAAGAGATTCTCGATGTCACACGTGAGACGACTTTGTACGAATGGACATCCCAGAAAGCCATCAAGCCGATGGTGATTGACCGCGCCGAGGGCATTTATTTGTGGGATACCGATGGCAAGCGTTACATGGACTTCAACTCACAGCTGATGTGTGTCAATATCGGTCACGGCGACCAGCGCGTGATTGACGCAATCACGGCGCAGCTCAAGCAAATCGCCTATGTGGCGCCTACGGCTGCCACTACCGCTATCCGTGCAGAGGCTGGGCGTTTGCTCAAAGAGATTACCCCAGGTAACTTGAGCAAAGCATTCTTTACCAATGGTGGTGCCGAGGCCAACGAAAACGCCATCAAAATCGCACGCACCGTGACCGGTCGTCACAAAATCATCGCCCGCTACCGTTCGTACCACGGGGCTACGGCTGGTGCGATTACCCTGACTGGCGACCCACGTCGTTGGGGTGCCGAGCCGGGCATCTCGGGCGTGGTACGGGCGCCCGATCCGTACCGTTATCGTTGTCGCTTTTGTGGCAGCAAAGATGGCTGTACGCTCGATTGTCTGAACAGTATCGAAGATATTATCATGTTTGAGGGGCCACACACTGTGGCGGCTGTGATTGTCGAATCGGTGGTGGGTACTAACGGCATCATCATCCCGCCCGAGGGCTATATGCAGGGCTTGCGCGAGTTGTGCACCAAGTACGGCATCATGTTGATTGCTGACGAGGTCATGAGCGGTTTTGGTCGTACCGGCAAGTGGTTTGCCGTGGATCATTGGAATGTGACGCCCGATATTATGACGATGGCCAAAGGCTTGACATCCGCCTATGTGCCACTCGGTGCGGCCGTGGTGACGGATACAATTGCTGAGTATTTCGAGGATCGGCCACTCTTGGCTGGCTTGACGTACAATGCCCACTCGGTCGGATGTGCGGCGGCGGTAGCCTGTATCAATGTCTACAAGTCAGATGGCTTGATTGATAATGCAGCACGCATGGGCGAGATTCTCAAGGTCGAGCTCGAAAAGATGAAGGCCAAGCATCCCTCGATTGGCGATGTGCGCTCGATTGGGTTATTTAGTATTGTCGAGTTGGTCAAAAACCGCGAGACACGTGAGCCGTTGGTGCCGTATAACCCCAAGCCAACTGAGTTGGGCCCGATGCCGGCGTTCAACAAGTTCTTGCGCGATAACGGTGTCTTTACGTTTGTGCGGTGGAACACGTTCTTTTGTAATCCACCATTGACGATTACCGAGGCCCAGTTGCGCGAGGGGTTGGCCATCATGGATCAGGGTCTTGACATCATTGATGCAAGTTTGGCATAAGGATGAATCGTATGCAGGTCTACAAAAACTTTATTGGCGGTGAGTTTGTTGCATCACAGGGCACACGACGCATCAACAACGTGAATCCGGCCGATACGCGTGAGGTGTTAGGTGAGGTGATTCTTTCGACCAAAGCCGAGGCGGCGCAGGCCGTCGAGGTGGCGGCCAAGGCCTTCAAGGAGTGGCGTAAGATTCCAGCGCCCAAGCGTGGGGCAATTGTGGCCAAGGCGGCCCAGTTGATGCTCGAGCGCAAAGAGCAGATTGCCCGCACGCTGACGCGTGAAGAGGGGAAGTTGCTCAGCGAGGCGATGGGTGAGATGCAACGCGCCATCAACATTGCTGAGTTTTGTGCGGCGCATGGGCGACGATTGAACGGCGAGGTTATTCCGCTCGAGTTGGCCAATAACGTCGGCTACACGATGAAAGAGCCGGTGGGTGTGGCGGCGATTATAACGCCGTGGAACTTCCCTGCGGCGATTCCCATTTGGAAAATCGCGCCAGCCCTGGTGGCCGGTAACTCGGTCGTCTTCAAGCCGGCCTCATTGGTGCCAGCCACTGCCGAGTTGTTGATGGCCTGTTTTGCTGAGGCCGGTTTGCCGGCTGGCGTGCTCAACATGGTGATTGGCTCGGGTGGCGAGGTAGGCAACACCTTTGTCGATCACCCGGATGTGCGTTTGGTGTCGTTTACGGGCTCAACCGATATTGGTTTGGGTATCTACAAGCGGGCGGCTGGGCGCGGCATTCGGGCACAGTGTGAGATGGGCGGCAAGAACCCGGTGATTGTCTGTGACGACGCCGATCTTGATTTGGCTGTCTCGGGCGTCTTTAATGGTGCGTTTGGCTCGACTGGGCAGCGCTGTACGGCGACAAGTCGTGTGATTGTGCAACATGCGGTGGCCGATGCTTTTTTGGAGCGTTTGATGGCGCAGGTCCAAAAGATGAAAATGGGCAACCCACTTGAGGCCAGCACTGACATGGGACCGAGTGTCGACGAGTCACAACTCAAGACGGTCCTTGACTACATCGAAATCGGCAAAAATCAAGGGGCTGAGTTGTTGTGCGGTGGTGATCGGCCGACGACGGCTGAATGTGCGCACGGACACTTTGTGAATCCAACGATTTTTGACAAAGTGCAGACGCATATGCGTATCCACAACGAAGAGATCTTTGGGCCGGTGTTGAGTGTGGTGCGGGTCGAGTCGTTTGACGAGGCGCTTGAGGTGGCCAATCACAGTGAGTTCGGCTTGACGTCGAGTGTGTATACGCGCGATTTGACACGTACGTTTCGGTATATTCACGAAATCGAGACGGGGATTACGCACGTCAATTCACCGACGCTGGGTGGTGAGGCGCAGATGCCGTTTGGTGGCATGAAGAATACGGGTGTTGGGCCGCGTGAGCAAGGCACCGAGGTCTTTGATTTTTATACGGAGACCAAAGCGGTGTATAT
>JBKCLM010000003.1:0-14389 GCA_046300655.1 Chloroflexota bacterium
GCTCGAGGCCGCCCAACAGGCCGCCATACTCGACTTGCGCAACCTGCCCCACGAGAGTGTCCCTGTGGGTGCCGACGAAGAGGGCAACGTCGTGTTGCAGACCATCGGCACCCCGCGACAATTCGACTTTACCCCGCGCCCACACTGGGAGCTCGGTGAATCGCTCGACATCATCGACTTCGAGCGCGGCGTCAAAGTCTCAGGCTCACGCTTTTACATCCTCAAGGGCAAAGGCGCACGCCTACAACGTGCCTTGATTCAGTGGTTGCTCGACTTGCACGGCGACCAAGGCTACCGCGAGGTGTATACGCCGTTTGTGGTCAAAGAGCAGTGTATGTGGGGCGCCCGCCAGTTGCCCAAGTTCCGCGATAATCTCTACCACGACGCCGAAGAGGATTTGTGGTTGGTGCCAACTGCCGAGGTGCCGGTGACTAACCTGCACCGCGATGAGATTCTCGATGCAACGCAGTTGCCCATCAACTACTGCGCCTATACGCCGTGTTTCCGCCGTGAGAAGATGAGCGCCGGCCGCGATGTGCGTGGTATCAAGCGAGGCCATCAGTTCGACAAGGTCGAGATGTACAAGTTTGTCCATCCCGACACCAGCTATGCCGAACTCGAGCAGTTGCGTCAAGACGCCGAGGAGAGCTGTCGTTTGCTCGGCATCCCCTACCGCACCAAGGTGCTCTGCACCGGCGATATGGGCTTCGCCTCGACCAAGACCTACGACATCGAGGTCTGGGCACCTGGCCAAGATGAGTGGCTCGAGGTTAGTTCGTGCTCGAACGTCGAGAGCTTCCAGGCTCGATCGACCAACATCCGCTTCCGCCCTGAGCCGAGCGCCAAGCCCGAGTTCGTGCACACCCTCAACGGCTCAGGTCTGGGTATCCCCCGCACCATGATTGCCATCATGGAAAACTACCAAAACGCCGACGGGAGCATCACCGTCCCCGAGGTACTCCGGCCATACATGGGTGGGCTGGACGTCATCAAATAACCAATACAAAACCGCCGGGACGCCAACCGTAGTGACGTAGCATGCTACGTCTCTACGGGCGTACCGGCGGTCCGGCGTTTTTATGGGGTGATTACATCACGTGGTAGGACATCACCACCAAATCGTGGCGGTTGCCGTGGCGATCATGGGCGTGCTTGCTAAAAATACCCTCGCGGCTAAAGCCGAGACGTTCGAAAATCGCCCGACCACCCGTTTGGACTGCCAGAATCTCCACAATCACCTTGGCAACGCCCAAACCACGGGCAGCCTCAAACACCACCTTGGCCATCTCGGTGCCAAGACCGCTCCGGCGATAGTTTGATTCAACCATCAGCTGGATGTCGCCAACATGTGACGACCAACCGGTCAAGCGACGAACCGCACTGTATCCAACAATATTGCCATCATCACGAACCGCCACAATCTGTCGCCAATTTTCGGCAGCACTGGCATTGACAAGGCGATTGATGATTTCGGGACTTTGCAGATCATCCTCTAGGTAGATGAGATCATCTTGGGGCAGTTGCTGGCCAAATCGCATCAACGCCGCTCGATCATCCTCCGCCAATGGGCGAATCGTGACCTGTTGGCCATTGCGCAACGTGATAGGCGTCGCTGCCTCTACGCGCATGGTCATGATCCTTGTCCTTCCTACAATTTCACAATACTAGACAGTACGATTGTCTGTGATGTCTGGATGCGTTTATTCGTGCAAATTATCACATAATCAAAGTATACCGAAATTTGTTCTTTTTGTCACGAGAAAAAATAACCCCCAGGTAGAGACGCAGCATGCTGCGTCTCTACCTGGGGCCCAAACGCACATTTACCGTTTGACGGCGGCCACCACCGCATCGGCGGTAATACCGAGGTGTTGGTAGACCTCGCCTGCCGGGGCCGATGCGCCGAAGCGATCGATGGCAATGATAGTGCCCTGCGTCCCCACGTAACGATCCCAGCCAAACGACACGCCGGCCTCAATGGCCACACGGTTCGTCACACCAGCCGGCAAGACTTGCGCCTTGTAGTCGGCCGATTGTTGCTCAAACAACTCATGCGACGGCATGCTGACCACGCGGGTCGGCACCCCATCGGCCTCAAGTTTGCTGGCGGCCTGCATGGCAATCGCCACCTCGGAGCCGGTGGCAATCACGATTGCCTTAGGCTGACCACCACTGGCCTCACGGAGCACATACGCACCGTGGGTCAACTGCTGGGCTGGCGCATGCGTATGATCGAAGGCCGGTAATTTTTGCCGACTCAAAATCAACGCCGTTGGGCGATGCGTCTCGCTCAAGGCCACCTGCCAGGCAACTGCCGTCTCGGCACCATCGGCCGGGCGAATCACGACCAAATTGGGCAAGGCACGCAATGACGCCAAATGCTCAACTGGCTGGTGGGTTGGGCCGTCCTCGCCGACGCCGATGCTGTCATGCGTAAAGACATATACCACCGGGTGATGCGACAAGGCCGCCACACGAATCGAACCACGCATGTAATCCGAGAAGGTCAAGAATGTGCCGCCATACGGGCGAATCCCGCCGTGCGCCGCCATACCGTTGAGCATGGCACCCATCGCATGTTCGCGCACACCGAACCAAATCACCGATCCGGCGTAGTTATCACGTTGGAAGCTGCCGTTGCTAATCTTCGGCGTCTTATTTGAACCAGCGAGGTCAGCCGACCCGCCAAGCAACCACGGAATACGCGAGCGCAACGCCTCGAGTACCTTACCCGATGCATCGCGGCTAGCCATCTCGCTACCCGAGACCAGCTCAACCAACCCTGCATCCCACCCTGCCGGCAAACCGCCATCCCAAGCAGTGCGCAAGGTGGCGGCCAAATCGGCGTGGGCAGCGGCATAGACGGTCACATCCTTCTGCCAGTTCTCGTAGATTTTGGCGTTGCGACGCTTGACATCGGCCCAGAACTGGGTCACGACATGCGGCACGTCGAACGTGGCATCCGGGTTGAGGCCAAGCGCCTCTTTGGCCAAGCGCACTTCGTCTTTGCCTAACGGCTCACCGTGCGCGCGACTCGTGCCGGCATAATTGGGGCTACCATAACCGATCACGGTGCGCACGGCAATCAGTGATGGACGGTTCAGGTCAGCACGGGCCTCATTGATGGCCGCCTCGATGGCCTCACAATCGTTGCCGTCAGCAACTTTGAGTGTCTGCCAGCCATAGGCCGCAAAGCGCGCCATCACGTCCTCGCTGAATGCGAGTGAGGTTGGACCGTCGAGTGAGATCAAATTATCGTCGTACAAGAAGATCAACTTGCCTAGTCCAAGGTGACCGGCCAGTGATGCTGCCTCAGCGGCAATGCCCTCCATCAGGTCGCCGTCGCTGACCAGCGCATAGGTCCAGTGGTTGACCGGCGTATGGCCATCGCGGTTGTACGTCGCCGCCAAAAAGGCCTCGGCCACGGCCATACCGACGGCGTTGGCAGCACCTTGGCCGAGTGGGCCAGTGCTGACCTCGACGCCCGGCGTCACGCCGACTTCGGGGTGGCCTGGGGTAATTGAGTTCCACTGACGGAATCGTTTGAGCTCGTCGAGTGAGACATCGTACCCAGCCAAGTGCAACAGGCTGTAGAGCAACATTGAGCCGTGGCCGGCCGACAGCACAAAGCGATCGCGGTCTGGCCAATGGGGATCATGCGGATTAAAGCGCAAGAAGCGCGACCACAACACGTGGGCCATCGGGGCGGCACCCATGGGCAAGCCGGGGTGGCCCGAGTTGGCCTGCTGGATGGCGTCCATGGACAATGCGCGGATGGTGTTAATGGCGCGTTGGTCGATTTCGTTATACGGCATATGCCACATCCTCTGTATTACTGGCGGCTCTTCCAGTCGGCCAAGAACTTCTCGATGCCGCTATCGGTCAATGGGTGCTTCATGCTCTGCTCAAGCACCTTGAATGGACAGGTGGCGATATCGGCGCCCGACAAGGCGGAGTCAATGACGTGACGTGGGTGACGAATCGATGCCGCCAAAATCTTGGTCGTAATGCCGTGCTGCTTATAAATGCCGCTAATCTCGCGGATGAGTTGCATGCCGTCGACGCCCATGTCATCGACACGGCCAATAAATGGGCTGATGATGAACGCACCGGCGCGGGCGGCCAACAAGGCCTGCGCGGCGTTGAAACAGAGCGTTACGTTGGTGCGAATGCCATCCTTGGCCAAGGCATAGACGGCCTTGAGGCCCTCGGTGGTAACTGGTACTTTGACGATGACGTTGGGGTGCCACGTGGCGAACTCACGTCCCTCGCGGATCATGCCTTCGGCGTCGAGCGAGATGGCCTCGGCGCTGATTGGACCATCAACCAACTTAGTAATCTCGGTAATCAGGGTTTTGTGGTCGATACCCTGCTCTTTGGCAACCAATGATGGATTGGTCGTTACACCACTGAGGATACCCCAGCTCGCCGCTTCGCGGATTTCTTTGAGGTTAGCCGTATCGAGATAAATCTGCATCGCGATGACTCCTTCTATACAAACACTAAAAAAAGAGCGCCGCCTTTAGCGACGCAGCTGAGACAATTATACCGCATAGACACATTGGTATCTATGCGGTAGGTCTTGATTATTCCAAAAAGCTTCGCAACCCGCGCGCCACGCCTGGGTGGCGCAATTTGCGCAACGCTTCGCCTTCGATTTGACGGGTGCGCTCGCGCGTAATACCGAACTCACGACCAACCTCTTCGAGGGTGCGCGATCGACCATCCTCGAGGCCATAGCGCAACTGGATAATCCGGCGCTCGCGTTCAGGCAAGCGCGTCAATGCCTCGTGCAAGCGCTCGCGTAGCACGATTTGCTCGGCAGACATCATCGGGGTTGCGCCGTGATAGTCTTCGATAAAATCTGCTAAGTTTGCATCACCATCGCTACCAACTGGGGTTTCGAGCGAGAGCGTTTGCCGCGATGCATCAAGGATACGCCGCACCTTCTCGACCGGCATGTTCAGCTCTTCGGCAATATCATCGGGCGTTGCCTCACGCGCTGTCACTTGTTGGATCTTGGCGGCAGTGCGCATCAGGCGATTGATGGTCTCGCCGACATGCACAGGCAAGCGGATGGTACGGCTCTGGTCAGCTACCGCACGTGTAATCGCCTGGCGAATCCACCAAGTGGCATAGGTTGAGAACTTGAAGCCACGGCGGTGGTCGAACTTTTCGGTGGCGCGCATCAAGCCAATGCTACCCTCTTGAATCAAGTCAAGCATCGACATACCTCGGCCGAGGTATTTTTTTGCATTAGAAACAACCAAACGCAAGTTGGCTGCAATCAGGTGCTCACGCGCCAAACCGCCATCATGCACCATGTCGTCAATCATGCGCCGCGGCAGTGGCTGTTGATCGCTGAGTTGCTGTACATACTTCGGGTGCACCACACTGACATAGGTGATGAATCGTCCAATCACATCGTCGGCAGTCACGGTTTGTTCGACAAGCGGCTCAACCTCAACACATATTAACGCCGCTAACACTGCTAGTTGGCGCGCCTCAGGGCGATCGTCTGTGCGGTACTTCTCGCGGATGCGCTCAGCAAGCTCGTAGGCAAGTGGGTTGTCTGGAGCCGGTTTGCTTGTGTCGCGTTGCAAAATCTGTAGAATCGATTGCACGAGTTCAGTACGCGGTAGATGGCGGTCAGCATCATAGCAGACCTGCGCGCTTTGCTTGGCCAATTTGCCCGCAACGAGACCGAGCTCAATACGGTAGGCCAACGAAATCTCTTCAACAATCGACTTAAGTCGATTTATCCGACCAATATCACGTAAATACAAACGCACCGAGTCATCAACATCGCTGTCGTTATCCGGCGTCGTGTCTGATTCTTCTATGGTGGAGAGTTCGTCGTCAGAAAGGAAGTCGGAGAGGTGTGTTGCATCGACGTGTAAAAAGTCAGCTAAATCAAGAGAGAACTTCGCGTCGGAGCCCGAGGATGAGCTCGTATGTTGTTGGGGTGGACCGAGTGGTTTATCCACGCAACACCAACTTTCTTACGCCAGCAGAAAGATTATTAACCGATTTGTAATTTATCATATTTCCGGTAAAAATGCAACATTTATGTCCACATTTGGCGTTTTTTTAGCTGAAAATTTACTTTAATTTGCGTTAGAAGCTGATGAGACCATATAGGGGAATCATCAGTGTACATGACCGTTTTCGTACGGTATACTACATTCTAAGGTTGTTTTTCGTATAGAGGAACCACACACATCATGCATATCGTCGTCATTGGTGGCGCCAGCACCTATACACCCGAACTCATCGATGGACTGATTGACCACGCTTCCGACTTAGGTCTCACCCGCGTCACGTTGGTCGATCCCAGCCGAGAGCGCCTACCGATTATCACCGCCTTTGCCCAACGCATGGTTGCCCATCGTGGTGGCACATTTGTTGTTGACAGCACACACGACCGCAAAGCGGCGATTCAAACAGGACCAGATTATGTGTTGACCCAACTGCGTGTCGGTGGTCAAGCAGCCCGCCATAGTGACGAACAACTCGGTCGTGACCACGGACTCATTGGGCAAGAGACGACCGGTATTGGGGGCTTTGCCAAAGCCCTCCGCACCATCCCAATTATTCTCGATATCGCCGCCGATATGCGCACCTACGCGCCACACGCCACGCTGATTAACTTCACCAATCCGGCCGGCATTGTCACCGAGGCTCTCGTGCGCCATGGCGGAGTGCGGGCCATCGGATTGTGTAATAACGCCATGACTGCTCAGCGCGGTATCGCCAAACAGCTGAGCGTACGTCCCGACGAAGTCCACATCGAACAGGTTGGACTCAACCACCTCAACTGGATTCGCCAAATCCGGGTTGGCCAAAGCGATGTCACAACCCAAATCCTTGAGCAAACCATGCAAGATTTGGCCAGCGCAACTGCCAGCGGCGACCATGTACATGTGCCACCGACCTTGATTGGCATGCTCCAGGCCTTGCCGAGCAGTTATCTCGACTACTTTTATATGACCGACGAGATTATCGCCAAGCAACAAAGTGGCATCCCCACCCGCGCCGAGGTGGTGATGGATGTCGAGCGTCGTCTGCTTGAGCGCTACGCCGACGTGCATCTCTGTGAGAAGCCACCCGAACTAATGGAACGCGGCGGTGCCTACTACTCAACCGCTGCTGCCGCCTTGATTTGTTCACTCCATCTCGGCGATAATGCAACGCACATCGTCAACGTACGCAACAACGGCTCGTTGCCCGACTTGCCCGATGACGTCGTCGTTGAGGTGCCGTGTCGTGTCAATCGCCAAGGCGCCACCGCCTTGCTACACACGCCACTGGCGCCCGTCATGCACGGTCTAGCCGCCCACGTCAAGTCCTACGAGCTCTTGACGGTTGAGGCAGCCCTTAGTGGTAGTCACGAGCGCGCCATGAGCGCATTGTTGACCAACCCACTCGGACCAGGCGCCGCAAGTGTTGAGCGGGTCTGGCACGATTTACTCGAGCGCAATGACCAGTGGCTCCCACAATTTCGTCAGCGGGCATAAGAACGGGCATAAGACAGATAGACAACGGATATGACAGATTCTACAGATTGGTTTGTCGGGAGTGCGACCAAGTCCATCCCTACCGCGATCGGCGGGATACCCGATGGACGAATTCAAACATTTGGCTTTCGCGGTGACGATCAACTCTTCGCCTTGGTCGTGTGTGATGTCGCACACGTCGCCGCCCTCGACATCTCGTCAGTAAACTTTCATATTAATTTGCACCCAATCACCCCCGTTCAGGTGGTACTTGCCGCCAGCGGACGGGGGCCGGCCGCAGATATGCGCCAAGCCTCCACCGATGCGCGCCATCAACTCATCCACATCATCACCGACTGTGTCATCGACGCCCTGACATTTGGTTGCCCGGCCACAATGCGCCTCGCACCCTCTGCAATCCAATGGCGCAAGTTCGACGATCAGCCCATCGCTACTCTCGTCTTGCACGACACAACGCACGACCCACACCACACCATGCATGATGCGCTGATTGCCACATGTGGCGATCCGGTCATCCATTTGACCCATGCCACCCGCCAGCCCCATTGGGATATCGACCAGATTACTCATTCACTAAAAACTGCCGCGCCCGAGCCGTTACGGCATATTGCCTGGCACAAACACACGACCGGCTGGGTGATTACGCTCAACCACACATCTCTTGCCATCGATGGGCATACCGGCGATTATGTGATTGCCAGTGCCCCATCCCATCACGAAGAAGCCTAAATGGAACTCGAACGCTGCCCTTGGTGCGGCCACGACCCGCTCTACAGCGCCTACCACGATACCGAATGGGGCGTACCGCTCCATAGCGAGCACGGCTGGTATGAGCGGATTGTCCTCGAGACCATGCAGGCTGGGCTGAGCTGGATTACCGTGCTCCGCAAGCGCGCCCACTACCGCGTCGTGTGTGACCAGTTTGATCCGGCGATCGTGGCGCGCTACAGTGAGTCTGATGTGGCACGGCTGATGAGCGACAGCGGGATTATTCGCAATCGCGCCAAAATCACCGCCATGATTCACAATGCATCGGCGTTCCTCGAGCTCCAAGCGCGCTACGGCAGCGTCGATGCCTTCTTTTGGCGCTATGTGGACGGCACCCCCCTGCAACCACAGCACCAACACATGAGTGATGTACCGGCGATAACGCCACTCGCCACACAAATGGCGCGCGACCTCAAAGCCCACCACTTCCGCTTCGTGGGCGCAACCATGTGCTACGCCCTGATGCAGGCTACAGGACTCACCAATGATCACCTCGTTCGTTGCCATCGCCACGCCCATCTATCCTAAAAGCCGCTATCACCACAAGTAGGCGCTCATGACCATCGATGCCGCCATCCAAATCCTCGATGACGGACACATCATCGTCGATAGCCAACACGCCGATGCTCGTCATCTGCTCCAGCACCTCAATACGTGGGGGCGCATTTATGCCTATAGCGGGCGCTATGTGCGCGCCAAAATCGACCGCATAACGCTGTGGAGCGCCGCCGCTCAGGGCATCCGAGCAGATGAAATCATTGCAATCTTGCGCTCCGCCAGCCATGATGTACTCTCACCGACCGTCCAACACACCATTACAACCCTGATGGAACGCTGGGGACGTTTGTGGCTTGAGGGTGATTTTTATACACTATCACTTGTCAGCGATTCACCCAAAATTTTGACCAAACTCACCAGCAAATCACTCCTCACCGATTTACTAGGTCAACACACCAGTCCGACACATATTCGCATCGATCCGCTCCAACGAGCCAATCTGAAACGCACATTGACGCGCCTCGGATGGCCGGTCGATGATCGCGCCAGTCTGGCCCCCGGGGATGAATTGCGTTTTGCATGGAATCACGCCATCGCGCTACGCCCATATCAACTCGATGCAGTCGATAGTGCCGAGCGCACCAGCCACGGTGTCATCGTCTTGCCGCCGGGCAGTGGCAAAACATTTGTGGGCGTCGCCTTGGCGAGCCGGATTCAACGCCATACGCTGGTGGTGACCACCAGTCGTGCCGCTGTCCAACAATGGATTGACAGCTTTATGGTGGCCACGACCCTCGCACCGTCGCATATTGATACCTACCAGCGCAACCAACCGTTGCCGGCAGTGACAGTCACCACCTATCACCAACTGATTGCCACGCCCGAACGCATCAATCAGGCCGATTGGGGGGTGATTTTGTACGACGAGGTACATACGCTACCAGCGCCGATTTTTCGTACGACTGCAGCCCTCGCCAGTCGGCGGCGCTACGGACTCAGCGCCACACTCGTGCGCGAGGATAATCGGATTGGCGACGTGTTTAGTTTGGTGGGGCCACAACGGTATCAACTGCCGTGGCGCACGCTCGAGACGCTCGGGTATATTGCCGACGTCACCTGCTACGAGGTCAGCGTGTCACATACACGCACCGAACGAGCCACCTACATGGAGTCCGCCATTCGCCAACAAGGGCGGCTCGCCGCCATAGCCAGCCAAAAATACGACGTCGTCGTGCGCTTGGTGTCCCGACACGCCAATGAGACCGTACTCGTGATTGGTCACTACCTCGAGCAACTCCAGGAGTTGGCCAAACGCACAGGGTGGCCGATTTTGACCGGCGCAGATGACAGTGCCACGCGCGAACACGTCTATAATCAAGTGCGAGAGGGGCGCATCCGTGTCGTGATTTTGTCACGAATCGGCAATCAAGCGATTGACATCCCACGAGCCAGCGTACTGATTCAGCTCTCGGGGAGCTATGGATCACGCCAAGAAGAGGCCCAACGACTCGGGCGTATTTTGCGCCCAAAAGCTGACATTTCGGCTACGTTTTATACGCTCGTAACCACAAAAACGCGTGAAGTAGATGACGCATGGCAGCGTCAACAGTTTTTGTTGGGGCAAGGCTACCGCTACCAGCACATCAGTGCCGAGGAGATCCGTGAATGAGTCAATCGTTTCGCCACATCATCACCACCCTACTCACACCCAAGCGCATCATCGTGCTCGGTGGTTTGGCAGTCGTATTTGTTGTATTCATCCTCGTGGCACGGCAGTATATCGAGTTGACGCCCCAAGGATTACGGGCATTATTGATACCGTTCGGCTGGTGGGGCGGTATCATGTTGGTCGGATTAATTGCCGCTGTATTGGTGGTACCGATTATTCCAGCTACCATTTTGCAGGTCGGCGCAGGAGTGATTTTTGGGCCGTGGATCGGCTTTGGCTTGACATTGCTGGCGGACGGCATCGGTGCGTTGATTGGCTTCGGCGTGGCGCGGCGCTGGGGCAAGGCGGTCATCCGCACCAAATTGAGTGCCGATGAGCAGGTGGCATTTGATGCGTTGTGTCAGCGTATCACTCCCATGCAGATGGTGGTATTGCGCATTTTGCCGGGTCCAGCGTACACCGTGGTATCGTTTGCGGCAGGGTGCAGTGCCATGGAATGGTGGCGTTACGTCTTCTTTTCTTTGCTTGGTGTCGTACCTGCACTCGCCATGTTAACCATTGCCGGCGACCTGAGTACCAGCAATCCGTGGTTGGCGGCAGGGGTAGGGGTGGTGTTTATCGCGGTCATGATTGGTCTGAGTCGACTGGTGCGCACGAAGTCAATCTAGGGCGAGTTTTTATCTGTTGTTTAAGAAAGCATAACAATTCCTTATAATGAAGATTGCATACTAGTAACAGAGTGGAGAGTAAGCGGCCATGATTGACGCAGCCCGAATACATGCCAAGTTCGTTTCACGATTTAATAGCGCCCCTACATTGATTGTCCGCGCACCAGGGCGCGTCAATTTGATTGGTGAACATACCGATTACAACGATGGCTTCGTGCTCCCAGCCGCCATCGATCGAGCAACGTTTATTGCGGCCAGCCCACGCACCGACAAGCGCGTGCGCGTCTTGGCGGCTGATCTCAACGAAGAGGACGAGTTTGGTATCGATCAGATTGAGCGCAGTGGCATGCGCCCATGGAGCAACTACATCCGTGGCATGATCAAATCATTGCTTGCAGCTGGTCATGTCATTAACGGCGCCGACATGGTGGTCGCGAGTAGCGTGCCTCGTGGCGCTGGGTTGTCATCATCGGCGGCGCTTGAGGTCGCCACCGGCTACGTGTTCCAACTCTTCCACAATCTCAATATTTTGGGCGAGGAGTTGGCGTTGATGGCCCAGGCCACAGAGAACCACTTTGTCGGTGTGAATTGTGGCATCATGGACCAATTTATTGTCACACTCGGGCAGGCCAATCATGCGTTGTTGATTGACTGTCGTGATTTGAACTACCAAGCAGTACCACTGCCAACCGGTGTGTCGGTGGTGATTTGTGACAGTCACATTGAGCGCACCTTGGCTGGGTCGGCATACAACCAGCGCCGTGCCGAGTGCGACCAAGCCGTTGAGATTCTCAAGCAATCATTGCCAGGCATCAAGGCGCTCCGCGATGTCACGAGTGCCCAACTCCAAGAACACGGGCATCTGTTGTCACCAGTGGTACGCCAGCGCGCCCGCCACGTCATCAGCGAGAACGAGCGCGTCATCGCCGGTGTCAGCACGCTCCAAGCCGGCAACGTGGCAGAGTTTGGGCGCTTAATGAATGCCTCACACGCTAGTCTGCGCGACGATTATGCTGTCAGCATCCCCGAGATGGACGCATTGGTCGCCGCCGCACAACGCGTCAGCGGGTGCTACGGTTCACGCTTGACCGGTGCCGGGTTCGGTGGGTGTACGGTCAGCTTAGTCGCCAACGACGCTGTCGAGCGATTCCGCCACGAGGTGGCTGCGGCCTATTTGGCGAACACCGGTCGTAGCGCCACGATTTATGTGACCCAGGCCGCCGACGGCGTCAGCCGCGTCCGGCCCGAATAACACGCCCCCATGCCAGATGATGTCATCGACATGGGGATGTGCCGAATAAAGAAGGACGTTTTCCATGGCAACAGTACTCCTTGTCGAAGATGATGTCACGCTGGCAGAGACGGTCAAATACAATCTCGAGCGCGAGGGCTACACCGTGCTCCATGCCGGCGATGGCATGCTTGCGCTCGAGATTGCCCGACGCGAACAACCTGATATCCTCGTGCTTGATATCATGTTGCCACGGTTAGATGGCTTTTCGGTGTGTCGTATGCTCCGCAAAGAGAGCTCGATACCGATTATCATGCTTACAGCGCGCCAAGACGAGTACGATCGCATCGCCGGACTTGAGATGGGTGCCGACGACTACCTGCCCAAACCATTTAGCATGGGCGAACTCCACGCACGTATTCGGGCGATTTTGCGCCGTAGCGATCGGGCCCACGGCGGTGATCGCGACGTCATGCAACTCGGCACCATCAAACTCGACGCCGGCTCACGGCGCATTTGGCGCGACAATCACGAAGTACAGCTTTCGCAGAAAGAGTTCGACCTGCTGGCCTGTCTGATGCGTAATCGTGGCTTGGCCCTGTCACGCGATGTGCTGCTCGAGCGGGTCTGGGGCATGGATTATGTCGGCGACGGCCGCACCGTCGATGTACACGTACGTTGGCTACGTGAAAAGATCGAAACCGACCCGAGTGCCCCCGAGTATCTCCAAACGGTACGCGGCATTGGTTATCGCTTTGATATGCCGAGCAATCGAGATTAAACGACGATGGACCTATTCAGCATTCTGCCGTGGGTGGTGGCGTTCTGTGCAATTGGTGGCGCATGGTGGTGGGTACGTCGTCACACACGACCGACACCAACACCTGTTGCGACAGTACCAGTAGCGCCACTGCCTTCAATCAGTGACTACGTACTTGATCAGGTTGATGTAGGTATCCTGTTGCTCAACATCAACGGTGATGTGGTCTCGTTTAATCGTGCTGCCACTGACCTCCTCGAACTGCCACCACACGCCAACGGCACGTCATTGATGAGCCTCGTGCGCGATCATCAGTTCGATGAATTTGTGCGCCACAGCATTGCCCACCGCGAGCGCAACGAGATGCGCTATGCTCAGCGCTCGCTTGGCCGAACACTCCAAATCAGTACCTGCCCACTCAGCCAAGAGACGAATGATTACACCATGGTCATGGTCCGTGATATTACACACATCAGTCAACTTGAGCGCGCCCGACGCGACATGGTAGCTAGTGTTTCGCATGAGCTCCGCACGCCACTCGCATCACTCAAACTCCTCAGCGAAACGATTATTACCAATCCACCGCCCGAGATCGCCCACCGCATGGCCCGCCGCATCTCCGAAGAGGTTGACACCCTGACGCGACTTGTCAACGACCTGCACGACTTATCACGGATCGAGGCCGGACGCATTGCACTCCAGATGAGCCCGCATGCACCGTTGCGCCTGATTGAGCGCGCCATTGAGCGCATTCAACCACAAGCCGACAGTACACACATCACCGTCAGTCATACGGTGAATGACGACCTACCAGCGGTATTGGTTGATGCAGGACGGGTCGATCAGGTCTTCTTAAACCTGTTGCACAATGCGGTCAAGTTCACCCCAGATCATGGGAGTATTACGATTCACGCCCAGCACATTACCTTTCCATGTGACAGCAGTATTACCCCACGCCCGCCGGTTGATCATGCCACCGGCGAATGGGTGCTGTTTTGTGTCAGCGATACCGGTGTCGGTATTGAAAAAGAACACCTCGATCGCGTCTTTGAACGCTTCTACAAAGTCGACCAAGCTCGTACCCGTGGGTCGGGGACCGGGCTTGGTCTCGCCATTGCACGCCATTTAGTAGAGGGACACGGTGGGCGCATTTGGGTCGTCAGTACGGTTGGCCAAGGCACCACATTCGCGTTCACCCTGCCCACGGCCTAATTGCATCAGGGCATGTTGCGCCCGCACATCAGCACCACAACGCGCCAAATCATCAATACACTGCTG
>JBKCLM010000004.1:0-42520 GCA_046300655.1 Chloroflexota bacterium
GACAAACGACGGCGTCGTCGCAAACTCATAGACCTTGCCTGATGTGGTGGTTACGCGTTGCATGAACACATCAAGTGCACTGATGTTACACCCGGTGGTGTTACACACGAATGGATTCGCAGGGTAGGTGGCAGATGGTACTGCAGTCCAGTTGATGGTGGTACCGTTGAGCTTCCGTTCGCCGACTTGCCACTGCACATCAAACCCTGAGGTTGGCAAGGTGATGTATTCTTGTGGTGCGTAGGGTACACTGACGCCCTTGAACTCCATCTTGGTGACACTTTCGCCACATACAGTACTGATGCGCTGTATGGCAAATGAGACCGTCTTGTCGAGTGCAGATTCGATTTGCGATGGGCTGGTAATCTCCGCATCACCGGTGCCATACTGATTAATGGTGCCAATAAAGTTCGGATCCGTCGCTTTGTAGTTTTGGAAGAGGGTGAATGAGGCGGATGCTTCGCAATTGGTGCCGGTAGTTGGTGCAGCTGCAGTGGTCGTATCCTGATGATCAAGCGTGGTGTCACCGTCGTCGTTGATGTCAAACGCATTGAGTACACCATCGTCATCGGCATCCATGCCATCGTACATCTCACCTGCGGTTGCACGCGCTATTGCTGACCGCGTGTTGCCGCCGGCGCGCCCTGAGTTGCCGATGCCCTCCGGAATACCGCGCGGATTATCTGCCTCAACTGTTGGTACAGCAGCAGTCATAATTTTGGCGGTCGTATAGCCATATCCTTGATTGACAGTGGCGGACTTTTTGGCAACAGTGACATTGCCAAGGTTAATAACTGCTTGTGCAGTGGTTAATTCTTTGAGCGAGGTCGAAAGTCGATTTGATGTGACGCGTGTCGCCCCGTTCCAGTTGATAATGACCGGCCCAAAGTAATCACCACTGCCGTCAATCAAGTGAAACGATACACCTGCAGGGAACTTGTTGTTGACAAGTGTAATATCGCTCGATGCTTTATTGACTACCGCTCCCGTCCGGAGTTTGTGTGAGGCAATGACCCGTCCGTATTTGTTGAGCACGATAAATGTGAACTTACTAAAGTCAGTGGCACTTATGGATGATGTCCCCGTTGCAACTCGTGTCAGTGTTACTTTGATTGTCAGTTTTTTGCGGACAACTGTCGCCGCAGATGCCGACTGGCTCCATACTGGTACCACGAGTGTGAGCATGCACAGCAACGTGACAAGAATGCGCCACTTGCGCCATGTGATAACACGAGAGTTCATACAAATGTCCTTCATGTATGTAAATGCATTTACTACAAATATGTAGGATAGAATAACGATATTTATTGATTTTGTCTATACTACATATGGGTGATATTGTTAATAGTAAATAATTCTTTAGGTTATTTTATGCCAAAAAACCTCCGGTCAGCTAGCTGACCGGAGGTTCGTACCGTATGAACGATTAGTGGCAACCGCAACCGCTACCGCAGCTACCGCCCTCGCTGTACTCGTCAGCCTCGGCACTGCCCTCTTCTTTTGAGCGGAACGAGTGACCACAGCCACAGCTTGATACGGCATTTGGATTGTCGATCTTGAAGGCACCCTGCAACATGTTGTCTTGCTGGAACGAAATCGTGGCGCCACTCAAGTAACGCGCGCTGATTGGATCAAGCATGACCTTCAAGCCGTGGGCGTCCCACGTGGCATCGCCATCACGGGCCTCATTGTCGAACGTCATACCGTACTGCAACCCTGAGCAACCACCACCTGATACGAAGACACGCAGTGAGTAGTCTGACAACTCGCGCTCCTGCATCATGGCCAACAATCGCTCGGCTGCTGCTTGCGTAATATTTACGGTTGGTGCTGTTGGCACAAACTCATGCAGCTGAATGTTCTGGTCGAGCAACGTCATCACTGACCTCCTCAAGTAAATTAGATCGGCTTGAATACTACCGTACTCATTTTGTAAGTATACCAGAGAACCCGAAAGTTGCAATAGGGTGTTATCTCCCTCTTTTGGGCTATTTTTCCCTCTCGACAAATAAGAACAAATGTTCTAATATATGTATATCATATCATTACACCATCATGACAACGCTATGCGCACGATTATTCATGCCGATCTCGATGCTTTTTATTGCTCGGTGGAGCAACGCCGCAATCCCACCTTACGCCACAAGCCGTTTGTGGTGGCTGGGCGTGCTGATTTGCGTGGCGTTGTGGCGACTGCATCCTACCAAGCGCGCCATTACGGTATCAAAGCCGGGACTCCGACGGCCAAGGCCTTGCAACTATGTCCGGAGTTAGTCGTGGTGTCGCCCGATCACACGGCCTATTTGTCAGCTGCGCGTGAGGTCTATGACATGCTGATGCAAGAGACATCGCTCGTTGCACAAGCATCTATTGATGAGGTCTATATTGACGTAAGCGATGGTGCTCAACCACCGCTCTCCTTTGCTCAACACATCCAACAGCGTGTCGCTCACGAGTTGCAATTGCCGTTATCGTGTGGCATTGCCAGTAATAAGTTGGTTGCCAAGGCTGCTACTGATATGGGCAAAAAACTGGCGCGCACTGGTGAGCTGCCCCGTGCTATCTATGTGGTACCGCACGGCCAAGAGGCGGCTTTTTTGGCACCACTGCCTGTCCAAACCTTGTGTGGTATCGGCCCCAAAACCACCCAGCGCCTATGGGACTTGGGGATTACTACCTTGGGCGAAATCGCATGGACGCGCCAGAGTGATATCCGAGCCACGTTTACGCGTCGTCATGCCGAGGAGTTGATTCGCTGGGCTCAGGGCATCGATGACAGTGCGCTCGAGTACGATGTCCAGCCCAAGTCGTTCTCGCATGCGACGACGTTGATGCGCGATGTGGCCGAACCCGCAGTCATCGAGAGTACCTTGCTCACACTGTCGTACGATGTTGCGCGTCGCCTGCAACACAAACAACTGCGTGGCTGGGTGGTGAGTTGTTATGTGCGCTGGGATGACCGGCATGGTGTCGGTCGCCAATCGCGTCTGGCGCGCGCCACCAATCTTGGTGACGAGATTTATGCGCGTGCGAGTCATATCTTGGCGCACCTGTGGGATGGCAAGCGTCTCGTCCGTCATGTGGCGGTGGGGGTGTCTCAAGTTGGACCATATCCACAGCAACTCGGCTTTTGGGATGCCGAAGATGATGGGTGGGCCGAACAGGCAGCAATTGAGATTATCGACGAAACCGAGCAGTTTTGGGGTAAACCACTCTCCACGCATCGGATGGCGCGTGGTGCATTGCGTCGATTCTCACGGGGGTTGACATAGCGTGGTACAATTTACGGTGGTGATGGCTGATACGGGGAGGGGTATATGCAACGGTATCGTGGAGTATTCATCATAGTTGTCTTGGTGATGAGCATGATTGTCATGAACAGCAATCATACGCCAGCATTTACCGCTCGAGTGCCGTCTATACCGATTGGTATCACCTTGCCCCAAGCGAAGTCTACTGATCGCGTGCCTGTGATTGTGACACTCAAAAACGGCGCCGGATTTGAACTCCCATCGGATAGCGTGACAACCAAGACTGAACGTCGCAAAAAGGTCGCGATTGCCCAAGATGGTTTTTTGACGCGCCAAAAGGCACTCATCAAATCGGTCAAGCGTAAATTTACGGTGATGCCAGTTGTCGTAGCCGAGGTAAGCCGGAGCGATATTGCCAAAATTCGTCAAGATGGTGCAGTCTTGAGTGTGATGGTGGACGAGCCTGTTCCACCAACCATGTACGAAAGCATTTTGTTGACGGGTGCAAGTGCCGCACACGCCACTGGTGCCACGGGCGCAGGGACATCGGTCGCCGTTCTTGATACGGGCGTCGCCAAAAATCATCCATTCCTGAGTGGACAAGTTGTCGCCGAGGCCTGTTTTTCGACGGCCAATAGTTATTACGGCAGCACATCGCTCTGTCCCGGTGGTGTCAGCTCATCAACCGCATTGAACAGTGCGCTCCCCTGCCCAGAGAGCGTCTCGGGGTGCAGCCATGGTACCCACGTCGCAGGGACCATTGCGGGCAATCGTGTGACATACGGCGGTCAGCCGATGTCAGGTGTGGCACCGGACGCCAATATTATTGCCGTACAAGTCTTTTCACGTTTCCCGGCAAGTGTGTGTGGGAGTACGAGCGACTGTGTGATGTCGTATACCTCCGACCAAATAGCTGCGCTCGATTGGTTATACCGCAATGCATCAACCACGAGCTGGCAGACGTTGGCCTCAGTCAACATGAGTTTGGGTGGCGGTAAGTCGACCACCGCCTGTGACAGCAATGGGCTTAAGTACTATGTTGATCAACTCCGTGGCATTGGTGTGGCAACCGTCATTGCGAGTGGGAATAACGGTTACACCGACGGCGTATCAGCGCCAGCGTGTATTTCGTCTGCAATTGCGGTGGGTGCAAGTACCCTTGCCAAGAACGGCGTGACGCCTGATATAGTTGCCTCGTTCTCAAATGCACCGTTGCCCAGTAACAATCTGGCCAATGCCCAAGGTGATCGTCTACTCGACCTGCTTGCCCCAGGGTATTGGGTTGTCTCATCAGTGGCATATCCAAGTTCTGGCTATGCGGCATATGCAGGTACCTCGATGGCCACGCCGCATGTGGCCGGTGCTTGGGCACTCCTCAAGAGTGTGGCGCCATCGGCATCGGTGAGTCAGGTCCTTACTTGGCTGACTGGGAGTGGCGTGCCGATTACTGATACGCGCGCAGGTAGTAATTTGGTTGTCCCGCGTATGCAGGTCGATGCGGCAGTGCGTCAAGCGAATGGCGATACGGTGCCCACAGCGACTGCCACTGCGACTGAATTGGCGACTGAGACCGCAGTGGTAACCACCGAGCCGAGTGCGACGGTAGTTCCAAGTGCAACCCATACACCGAGTGCGACGGTAATCCCAAGCGAAACCCATACACCGAGTGCTACGGCAATTCCCACCAATACAGGCATGCCAACTGCGACACGCACGGCGACTGCGACACGCACGGCGACGAATACACGGCCTCCAACGAACACTGCGAAACCCAAGCCAACGCGTAAGCCGCGCCCAACGCACAACCCGAGGATCCCTACGGCAAAGCCCCGACCATAATTCCATCGCACCATATGGACGACATCGGCGCGGAGTATAGTACTCTGCGCCGATTTGAGTTTTGGCGTAGGCTATTTTATAGTAATTACTGAGAGTATGGTTGCGGTATTCCAAAAATAACGAGGATTATCATGAACAAAAACGTATCACGCATTATGGTTGCAATCTTGGTGTTGATGATGATTGCCTCAATGCTCCTATCCGATTTTACTGGCTAAGCTACGCGTTGAGCGGATTGCGTCAATCTGTTTGAGCAACAACTGGCGTTCGCCATTGCTGGCCAACACGCGTGCCTCATCAAGGCGTTGGATGGCTTCACTTGCATCAACTAACGTTGCCAACCAAATGCGAATTTGCGCAGCCAAATGGTGTACGCCGAGTGCGTCAGCCTTGGCCATTGCCTGTTGTAAGTGCTGTTTTGCACCTTCAACATCTTCACGCGCTCGGGCGACGAGCCCGATGTTGGCCTCGATACCGGCAATGCGTTCGAGCATACCGTAGCGTTCGGCAATGTCAAGCCCCTCATAAAAATGTCGCTCGGCGCCGTCAAGGTCGCCTTGGGCGAGGGCTATCTCACCCATAGTGGAGTGCAAATAGCTCTGTGCCATGCGCACACCACTGCGTTGGGCCATGCGCAAGCCGAGGCGCGCATGGCGCGTGGCCTCGTCGTAGTTGCCGAGCAGATGGATGTGATAGGCGAGGTTGTTATGCGCAAAAATCTGCCAGGTGCGTCCTGATTGTGTTGAGGCCGCACTCGCTGCTGACAACGCCGCATGATAGCGTCCTATAGCGGCCGGTATATCGCCCTGTTGGGCGAGAATACCACCTTGTTCAAAGTAGATACGCGGCAGGATGTCGTGTTCATTGCACAAATGACTGAGGCGTTCGGCGCGTTCGAGATAGGAGCGCGCCATAGCCAAATCCATGCCGAGGAGCGAATGCGCCGTACCGCATACAAATGCTGCATGCATGGCAATCGATTGATGCGGGTGATCGAGCAGCGGCTCGCACAATATGATGGCTTCGTCGTAGCGTGCTTGTGGGATATAACTGCGTGCGAGTGCTACCCGTGCCTGATCGGCGATCCGCCCATCAGCGCTTTCATCGTTGGCGATTGCTTGACGTAACGCTTCACTTGAGTCAACCATATTCCCCGACAAAATCAACACTTCGCCTAATTCGAGCCAGTACATTGCGTGTTGTTCGGGTGGCGAGGTCTCAATCACGAGGCGCATATAATACTCGGCCTCGCTCCATGCGCCGAGTTGAATTGCATGGCGTGCAGCCTCGAGTGCATGTGGGGCAGCAGCTGCACAATCACCAGCTGCCTGGTAATGGCGCACAATTTGCGCATGCGGTGGTGATTCAAGGGCACTCAGGTGCTGTGCTAGGGTGCGATGAAGGTGATTGATGCGCGCAGGTCCAATCAATGCCAAGACGCTTTCGACGGTCAGTGGATGATCGAACCGGCCACGATGGGCATCGAGTAGGCGCACAAAGCCATGCCGGCTGAGTTCGTCGAGGGCGTCAGTGGCTTCGCTAGTGGTTAACTCAGCGAGCGTCGTGCTTTCGGCAATACCAAAGTCGCGCCCTCCGATGGCGGCTGCATCGAGCAAGCGGCGCGCGAACGGTGACAACCCATGCATGCGGGTGGCAATCAGATCACGGATAGCCTCGGGGATGCGTTCAGCGCGCTGGTCGTGATAGCGCAACAACTCCACCAACATAAACGGGTTGCCCTCGGCTTTGGTGATGAGTTGCGGCGTGGCATCGAGGTGATACAATCGTGCCAGCTCGTGGCTTTCATGGTCGTTGAGTGGTGCCAAATCAATGCGCGTCAGGTGATTTTGGCGACTTGCATGGCTGAGCAGGCGCTGGATGCCGAGTGAGTGTGTGCCGGGGCGGATGGTCAATAGCACAATCCACGCACAAGTGAGCCCGCGGCGTAACAACGCCAAGACCGTGCGTAATGTGGCGTCGTCCAGCCATTGGGCATCATCCAAAAAGAGCGCTACGCGTTGTTGTTGGCCAATTTGTTGGAGTAGTAGAGCGAGTGCCTCGGGCAGGCGCGATTCACCGCTTTCGTTGCCTAACGGCTCAGGATCGCCGCCGGGCAGTTCGGGCCAGAGTCGGCGTAGCTCACGTTGCCAGACTGGCGCGAGCATACCATGTGATTGTGCCAGTTGCCCGGCGTTGGTCAGGTGCGTGCGCAAGGCGTTAATGAGCACGTGGTATGGCAACACTTGGTCGCCGTCAAATGCGGCAGCATGAATAATCAGCGCATTACTCCGGCGCAAAAACTCGTGAGCCAATCGTGTTTTGCCGATACCTGCGGCACCACTAATCACCACGAGTCGACCATCCCAACTCGCACCGTGGAGTTGCGTGAGTTCGGCGCTTCGTCCCACAAACGGGTGGGTCTGTGTCATCGGTTGCGGTGACGTGGGCGTGTTTGGGGCATACCGGTCGGTCACAATCGCATCATAGAGCTCGGTAGTGGCCGGCATGGGCGGCACGCCGAGTTGATCATCGAGGGCGTGATTGAGTTGCTCGTAGAGGGCAATTGCCCCGGCACGGTCTTGGCCACGATAGGCGAGTTGCATGGCGAGCTGGACAATCTCCTCGCGTAGCGGTTCATAGTGGAGTGCGACCTGGATGCTTTTTTGGGCGGCAACGAGTGCACCATGGTCGTTGTGGTATTGCGCATGTTGAAACAACATGTCGGCTAATCGACGTTGCCAACGGTGGCGCTCGCGGTCGAGCCAACCATCAAGGGTGTGCACATCACCGAGATTAATATCTGCACAAAACAATCCTGGTGGATTCTCGGCGAGGGCATCGAGCACTGGGTCGCCTGGTTTGATAGCGTGCAAGCGGCGGATATCGACGTCGACATCGTCGTGCAGGCGTAATTGCTGATGATCGCTTTGGACGATATCGCCACAGGCTGATTTAATCTGATGGAGGGCGGTGCGTAGTAATTGTCGCGCAGCGTCGGGGTCATCATCGGGCCAAAAGAGTTGAATACAGCGTTCACGACTGATGGCATCGACTTGTGCAGCCAAAAAGTATAGGAGGAGACGTGGGCGTCGTCGCAATTGTATTGAGGTGCCATCATGGTGGCTGAGTTGTGGATTTCCAAGCAATACAATGTGAACAGCGCTCATGGGTGTATCGATTTCGTTGCAACGCAACTAGAGCTCGTAGTTGCGGCGGCGGGCAATCTCTTCTTTGTGTTTGCGACGTAAGACATCACGCTCGGTTGGGCGCAATGAGCGCTGATAGGTCTCAAGCACTTTTTCTACTTCGATGTCAATTTCGTCTTCGATTTTGAGATCAGCAGTAATAAACTCCACAATGGCTTTGATCCGTTTGGCGCGTGCTGCATACGGCTTCGTGCCGGCAGGGTCTTTGTAGATGAGCAACCCGCGATCGGCGAGTTCGTCGTGGAGTCGTTCGGCGATGCGAAAGATTTTCTCTTCGCTGAGACGCATAAGATACCTCCTCGGCTGGCATGTGTACTACTTTGTATTATACGCTACGCCACCAAGGTGCGAACGACCGTAGGCTAGAACCCCACCCTGATAATCGTGCGACCTGTTTTGTCCTGAAAGAAGCCGACGCCATCCTGGATCAAGCCGACATAGAACCCCATTTTGTTCTCTTGTTGCTCAATCTTGATCACACCGATAATCTCACATTCCTCGCCAGGTAAGAACTCATCCTCGACAAACGGCACTTTCCACTGCTCGGGTGGGCGAGGCGTAATCGCCCAACGGTACGGGTAGCGTTTGGCTGCCCCACCCGAGTTCGCATCCCAGTCAACGCCAATGCGCCAAAACCCACCGGCCTTGGCTGTGTACTGCCCATCAGCAATCGATGAGAAGACCTCGTTGGTGGTGTATTGATACCCCGAGGCTGGTCCGTACGTGCGGATTGGCACGGTGCCCGTGTTTTTGACGCGTATCGTCACGGTAATCACATCGCCGAGCATAATCGACTGCGGCGCCATGTAGCTGTAGGTAATCGTAGCTTGCGGTTGACCACTGTTGACAATCTCGATGCTGTTTTGTTGCTCAACGATATTGCCGTATTGATCGGCCGCCCGAATGGTATAGGTGTAGACGCCATTGGCCAAAATCTGCCCGTCGGTGGTTTTGCCGTTCCACACTTGGCGGTGCAACTTGGGTTCGGCAATCTCGCCCGTGACAAACGGTAATGTGCGTCCATCGGGTGTGGCAATGCTAATATCGACGGTGGCTGTGACCGGTAGTTGGTAGGTAATCTCGGTGACGTCGTCGCGGCCATCGGCATTCGGCGAGATGGTGGTGGGGAACGAAAGCAAGTTCTCGATCATCGGTGGTGGTGAATCGGCACTTTGGATGGTCAATTCAACGTTTTCGCTGGCCTTGACACCGGCATCGGTAACCGCCTCGATTGAGACAGTATACGCACCACTTGGGAGTGCGCGTTGTAACAAGATAGGATCGCCGGTCGGTGCGGTTCCGTCGATACGGAGCTGGTACGAGTCGCTCGAGGCATTGCGTACCACACGATCGCGAATGACGTACTCAGTGCCTTGGGTGTCGACTAAGCGCACGCTGACTTGGGCTGGCTGGCCTATGCTATACGTCAAAGTGACAGACTCACCTGCGCCAGTGGGGCTGAGGGTATCGGCTGAGAGACTGACGTTGCTCAGCAACGGCGCCGTGCTACAACTTGCCAACACCCAGACTGCACTGATTATTACAAGGCGTACAAGCCAGCGCATCATGCCTCTTCTCCTTCGGTGTTGAGTGGATAGCGGCGATTAAACCACGCCAAGGCGACTACCCCCAACAACACACCAAACCACAACGTGCCAAATCGAATTAACATGGTTGCTGCTGCGGCTGCAGCCGTACTCATAGGAATCATCCACACCAGTAACCCAGTTGATGACGCCTCTGAGACGCCCAGTCCACCAGGCAAAAGCGATACAAGGCCAAACAACGTTGATGCCGCAAAAATAAACGTACTCTGTTGCACAATCAACCATGTCGGTGCAATCCCGAGCCCCTCGAGCACATACACAAAGGCAATACACTCAAAAAACCACGAGACGACGCTAATCAGCGTAGCACCGCCTAACATGCGCCACCCCAGCAAGCTTCGACTTGATTGATAGGCGTTCTGAAGCGGTTGTGCGAACTTGGTATGGGCAATAAACCCCAACCCCCAATTAACAAACCGACTCGACTGAATCAGGGCAATCCCAATCACCGTGGCCCCAACCAGCACCCAAAACAACGGCGCTGCTGGTGGATACAACGTGAGTCCGACGCCCATCAACAACAACATGGCGATGCCGTCAGTCATGCGCTCGGCAACCACAATCGGCGCCGAGGTGCTGACTGGTGTTTGATTGATGCGTCGCAACAAGTATGATTTGAGCACCTCGCCGACTTTGCCGGGGGTAACCGCCATGACCATGCCAGCGGTGAACAACAACGCACTGTCACCGCGACTGACGCCATGGCCAATATTGAGATGCCGCAAGTAAATATCCCATTTGAGCCAACGCAACACATAATTAAGCACGGTAAAGCCGAGAATGGCTGGTGCCGTGTGCCAGGCAAACGTGCCAAAACTTGCGCCGACTTGACCGAGGTCGCTGACAAGACCGAGGAGTGCGATGACCACAACCCCAATCACCACAGAAAGTAAAATTCGTTTGCGTAACTGTGCGAACACAAGCACTCCCGATTACAACGCTTCACTCCTATTATATAGCGATAGTGTATGTCTGTGATGGTGTGATTCTGCGCTATCGTTGCCCCAAAGCTGAAAGTGTTACAATACGACATAGTCACCCCCTACCAAGGAGTAATACCTATGCAGTTCGACCATATTGAGGATTTGCAGCAGGCACTTGCGCGCCGTAACTATATCGCTGATCGTCCGCTGACGACAGCTCTTTTCTTGGCGCTCAAACTCAATAAACCACTCTTGCTTGAGGGTGAAGCTGGCGTTGGTAAGACCGAAATCGCCAAAACACTCACCGCCCTGCTTGGCACGCAACTCATCCGCTTGCAGTGCTATGAGGGGCTAGACGCCTCAACTGCCATCTATGAATGGAACTACCCGCGCCAGCTCTTGCAAATCCGCCTGGCCGAGACGAGTGCTGGGCAGGCCAATAGCGATATTTTCACCCGCGAGTTCCTCATTCAGCGCCCGCTGTTGCAGGCTATCGACGCCAGCCATACCCAAGCGCCGGTGTTGCTAATTGACGAGCTCGATCGTGCCGACGAGGAGTTTGAGGCCTTCTTGCTCGAGCTCCTTTCTGATTGGCAAATCACCATTCCCGAGCTGGGTACCATCAAGGCGACGCATCCGCCGATTGTGATTATTACCAGTAATCGGACGCGCGAGGTGCACGATGCGCTCAAGCGTCGCTGTTTGTTCCATTGGGTTGATTATCCAACCCTCGACAAGGAGCTCAAAATCTTGGCTGCGCGCGTGCCCCACATCAATGACACGTTGGCACGGCAGATTGTGTTGTTTGTCCAAGAGTTACGTCGGCTCGACCTCTTCAAAATTCCGGGCGTTGCCGAGACCATTGACTGGGCCAATGCGTTGGCCGTACTCAATACTACTGCACTCACGCTCGAGACGGTCGATGATACATTGGGCGCTATTCTCAAGTATCAGGACGACCTGCAGCAGGTGCGTGGCGACGCCGTCAAAGCCATCATGGCGCGGGTGAGCGCACTATGACCCAATCGCACATCAGCGAACACATCGTCGGGTTTGTTCACTTGTTGCGCAGTATGGGGATCAAAGTCGGCAGCGGCCAACTCATCGACTTCGGGCGCGCCTTGACCTACGTCGGTCTGACTGACCGCGAGGCCTTACATGATGCGGCGCGGTGTACCTTGATTTGCAAGCCCGAGGACTTGCCGTTGTTCGAGACGGCATTTGCCTTTTATTTTCGGCGCCTGGCTGAATTCGATCCAGCACAGTTGGCCATCCCCATCATCAAAGTGCCGCAACGCCCATTACGCATCCCGCGGCGCAAACCGGCACCAACCGAGTCATCGAATCAGGATGACAACGAGGATGTCGAGGAGCACAAAGTCGGCGTCACCTTGGCCTATAGCGCCAGCGAGACCTTGCGCACGCGCGATTTTGGCTCGTTCAGCTACGAAGAGGTCCAACAAGCGCGCGACATGATGCGTCGCATGGGCTGGCGCCCTGCGATGCGCCGTACGCGTCGCCAACAAATCAGCAAACGCCGAGGGCGTGTCGATATGCGGCGCATGATGCGCACCACCTTGCGCTTCGCCGGCGAGCCGGTCTATCTGGCCTACAAACGTGCTCGCATGCGGCGCCGGCCCTTGGTCGTGTTGTGCGACATCAGTGGCTCGATGGATCGCTATAGCCGCATGTTGCTCCACTTTGTGCATACGTTGAGCGATGGCATCGGCCAGGTCGAGACATTCGTCTTTGGCACGCGTTTGACGCGTATTACCCGCCTGTTGCGCTCCAAAGACGTCGATGATGCGGTGGCACTTGTCAGCAAACAAGTGCTTGACTGGTCGGGTGGGACGCGTATCGGTAACACCATCCGCGAGTTCAATGTGCGCTGGTCGCGGCGCGTCTTGTCGCGTGGACCGGTGGTGTTGATTATCAGCGACGGCTGGGATCGTGGCGATCCAACCCTGTTATCGCACGAGATGTCGCGTCTGCAACGTTCATGTCATCGTCTGATTTGGCTGAACCCACTCCTCGGTAACGCCCGCTATCAGCCGTTGACGCAGGGCATGCAGGCGGCGTTGCCGTATGTTGATGACTTTGTGCCGATCCATAACCTAGTCAGCGTTGAACAACTCGGGCAGATGCTCTCGACCATCGGCACTGGCCGACGCCAACGCGGCAATGGGCGCAAGTTTGTCGTCAAAGAATAGCGCAGACGGCCCACAAATCACCGCAGGCATGCCCCGAATGGCTGCCTGCGGTGTGTTTTTTGCATATTGATCGGAAAAGATGATAACCAAGTAATGCCGTGCACGATTATTGAGACGCTGCTCGCTCATCGGCAAATGTGAGTTGGACATCGGTGAGCGCTCGGCGCAGATGTGACAGGGCGTGCGTACCAATCCCGTGCAGTTGTGCAAGATCAACAGCACGCCACTGTGCTACATCGTGGAGTGAGGTGATACCAGCGCCAATCAAGGCGCGTCGGGCTGGAGCTGCGAGGCCAATTGATTGCCAGTAGGCGTCAGGCGTGGTGTTCATGTGTGGGCATCTCACCGATTTCGCGCATGATACTAAAGCCGATAGCAACCGCTGGTCCAATACACAAGGCAAACACCAGTGTGCCGATGCCATATTTGCCACCCATCAAGACGCCGAGCGTGAACACGACCACCTCGATGCTGGTAGCAATGCGGGCCACGCGGATGCCGGTGATGCGATGCAGGGCTGTCATCATTCCCTGGCGTGGCCCTGCGCCGAGACCACAGGTGATGTAGATGGCTGAGCCGAGACCGACGCAGGCGATGCCGATAATCAAAAAGAGCGCGCCGTTGGCGATGGACTCTTGGCGTGGAATCACAGTCAAGCCGACATTCATAGCAACTGGCACGATTAAGGTGTTGGCAATTGGCCCAATGCCGTATTTTTCTTTGAGGGGCATCCACAACAAAAAGACGACGCAGCTGATGGCGAATGTACTCCAGGCGATGGTGGTGCCGGTGAGTTTGGCCACGCCATCGGCGAACACGGCCCAGGGTGAATTACCGAGATTGGATTGAATGTAGAGCGATTCACCGATGCCAAACAAAAACAAGCCGAACGCCAGAATCAGCAGGCGCAACAGCGACATGTCCCAACGCGATTCGGCTGTCCACGTGGTGCGTGGAATCGTGCGTGACGGCTGTAGGAACTTCAACATGAACGGTGACCCCTCTCCATCCAAAAAGCGACGCACACGTGGCGTCGCTTTATCATACTACCAAAATGGCGGGGCACGGTATTATTGGCGTTGGAGCACCAACAGGGTGACGTCGTCATAGATGCGCCCCTCGCTAAAGGCTGACACATCGTCGGCAATTGCGGTCACAATGTTGGCTGTATGTGATTGCATATGCCGTTGAATCACGTGTTTGAGTCGTGTGACGCCGTACTGCTGGTCATGATCATCGAACGATTCAGTCACGCCATCGGTGTAACACACTAAGGTGTCGCCAGGTTGGAGCGTGATGGTGCTACTCGTGAGTTTGATCTCGTCGAGGATGCCGAGGGCAATCCCAGGCGTTGATAGCTCTTGGCTACTGCCATCGGCATGCACCAACAATGGCGGGTTGTGTCCAGCACACGAGTAGCAGAGTATACCACTCTCGACATCGAGTACCCCATAGAAGATGGTGACAAACATGCCCGACTCGGAGTCGCGGGTAATCCAACGATTGGCGCGCATCAACGCAACTGCGGGGTCAGACCCATCAAGTGCTGCCGCACGTACGAGACTACGCGACAGTGCCATAAATAAGGCTGCTGCCATGCCTTTGTCGCTGACATCGGCAATCACAAAGCCGAACTGCTTTTGGCCGTGTTGTCCTTTGAGTGGCCAATAATCATAAAAGTCACCGCCAATCACGCGGGCTGCTTGCCATAATGCGTTGACTTGCCAACCTGCCAGCAATGGTGCTGTGTCAGGCAGGAGCGAGTTTTGGATGTCACGGGCGAGGCGTAACTCCTCTTCGAGACGTGCGGCATTGTCGGCGTCCTGCTCGAGGAGCGCGTTTTCGATGGCGCTCCCGATTTGGCCAGCGAGTCCACCAAAGAGTTGTTGTTCACGATCGCCGTATGGGCGTGATTCGCTGGGGTAATCGGCCAGCAATACGCCGGGAATACTGCCGCGGCCACGAGCGATGAGCACCAAGACATCTTGATCGGCAAACGGGGTGAGTGTGTGGGCAATCGTCGGATGTAATTGCTGTAGTTGTACGTTGTTGGCCGCATGCTCTGACACGTCAAATGCATCTGCGGCAATTATTTGCCCGAGCAGGTGTTGTGTGGCTGTCATATCGAGCCCAGCTACTGCATCAACCACAAATTGCTGTGTCTGCTCGTGCCAACTCATATAACAACAGTAGCGGCACCCTAACAGCTGAATCGGCAGTTGCACTGCGGTATTGAGCAAATCATCAAGTGGTACCGGCCGATTGAGCATGTCTGCTGCGTGGAGCAGGACATTGAGCCGTTGGGCCTCGGCGCGCTGTGCACTAAACGCACGAGCCCGCTCAAGCGCGAGCGCCACTTGGTCGGCCAGAGTTTGCATGACAAACATGTCGGTATCTTGGAATCGCCAGGGCTCGCTACTCTGCACGTCGAGTACGCCGATAGTGCGATCGGCAAACCGAATCGGTACTGCAAGTTCGCTACGCGTATGCGGATCATCCTCTACATAGCGCGCATCATTGTGGACATCATTGACGAGCAATGCATGCCCTGTCTGCGCTACAGTGCTGATAATGCCCTTATCCGACTGCCGCAGTGCCGTACGAATCCGCACACCACCCATGGCATCACTGGTGCTTGCGCGAAAGAAGAGGCGCCCATCGTCGTCGATGGTAATCAAGTGCACCGGATGATACCCGAAGTGATCGCGAATCAGGTGGGTGACCTCAGGTAAGAGTTCATCGGGTTCGAGCATGACTGACAAATGTGCTGCCACATCTTGAATTGCTTGTAGTTGTATCGCGCGCTCACGCGCTTCGTGGAATGTGCGCGCCTTGGTGATGGCGACGGCTGCCTGCTCAGCAATTTGACTCAAGCGGCGCAAATCATCTGAACTAAACGCATTCACGCGTTGACTTTGGACCGAAATGCTCCCGATAACGGTATCACCACTAATCAGTGGCACATACACGCCCGAACGTGGTGGATTGGCACTTTGATAGCGTGGGCGTGCCGGTAACCGGTCCATCTCTGAGACAAAGTCTGATACGAGCAATGATCGCCCTGTTTGCCGCATCCAACCTATCATGCCATCACCTGACGGCAAATCGACGGTCAGTGGCTCAAGCCGTTGTTTGTCTTGTACCCGCACTTTGAGGGTATAGCGATCGCTGTTCGGCTCAAAAATGCCGAGATGGAATGATGATGTGTCGAGCACATTGCCGGCCTCATGATAAATTAACTCGCACAAGGCATCGACATCGAGCTCAGAGCGAATAATCGCTCTACTCGTGGCATTTAATATGGCTAACTCGTTAGTGGATGCTTGTTGGTTGCGCAAATTGATGGTGACTTGGCGCATAATCGCACTTGCCCCTAGCACCGCCAGACACAGCAACAAGAAGTACCAAATTCCTAGTGATTGATACACGATAGCGCCCAATAACGCTAGTGGAAGTGGAATAATCTCAGTAATCAAAATCGATATTGATGCCCCACGCCACCATTGTGCGACGCCAGCTGTGTCATGTTGTAGGTGAATACGCCCCCATCGATTGAGGATAATAATCAGCGGATATACGGCAATCTGTAACACAACGCCAACTGGCCCGGCAATGATACTGGCAATCCACGCACCCGCAGCAACAGCGATGATGCGTACTCCTGCACGCGCCCATGGACGCGCAACTGCATTATAAAAATTAATCGGTCGCCGGTCGATGAATGGTAGCGCCAACCCGACAACAAATGCATTGATAGCAATAATCAACATGGCAATCCATGGTTGGCCCATCAATGCGAGACTCAGAATGACGATACCAGTGAGTGAGTGTGGGTCAGCGGGAGGCACACGATACCCTGCACTCTCGATGAAGAGCGCAATAAGTAATACGGCGATGATGTGCCATATCGGCATGGATGGCATGTGACTATGCCACACTAACCAGATCCAGCCTGGCAAACCGACACCGATACTGTAGCCAATGAGCCAGTGCTCACGCTTCACTATCAGCCTCACATACAATCAACGAATCAATGGAAAGAACAAACGTGGGCACGTACCAATGCACCGTGCATCATCTTGTGCAGGTGCGCAATTAATCCATTAGTGCTCGCTACGAGTGCTTAACGCTTGTAATGCATCACTTGTCGTGCGATAGATATCAAATACTTGGGAGAACCCGGTCATGACAAATACTTCGTCGACCTGTGGCTGCAACCCGCACAACATCAAGATGCCTTGGCGTTCGTTCATTTCACGACGAACGAGTAATAATGCGCGTAGACCACTACTGCTCAAAAAACTGACGTGGGTCAAATCAATCAAAATCATGCGTGCGCCAGCTTCGACTGCTGCATTGATGGGGGTCATGGATGAGACTGTGCCACGTGCATCGAGGCGACCACTCAAGTTAAAGCGCAACAAATCAGCGACGGCTGGCTCTGCAAAGCGCTTGCGCATCGTAAGCGTGTTACCACTTGCATCAAACACGTACTGGACATCGTCCATCATTTTGTGCATTAAATAGATACCGAGACCACCAGCTTGCCGCCCCTCAAATGGTGACGAGATGTCTGGTTCAGGAACACTACTCGGATCAAACGGCTGCCCCTTGTCCATCAACGTAACGCGCAACTCACCCTCATTGATGGACCACTCGATGCGAATATTGCCGGTTGCTTGGTCGTTATATGCATGCTGAATGATGTTGGTTGCGGCCTCATCAACTGCAAGTTGGACTTGCCATGCTTCACGCTCGCTCATTTTGGCTTGACGAGTTGCGGAGTTCACAAACTCACCAATCACCGAAAGTGAGTCAAGTTGTGCAGGTACTGTGAGTGACGCGCTTGGCATGGCAATAACCCTCTAGATAGACGCTAGAACGAACCGACAGCCTCAGTGGCATTTGGATAAATCTCGAACAACGACGTGAATCCGGTCAAATCAAAGACCTCACGGATGCGACTTGGCAAGCCAGCCAAGCGAATATCGCCACCCTCAAGATCTGTGATCTTCCAGTCACGCGCCTTTTTGCGAGCCTCAATAAGCACCCGCAATCCAGGGCTGGCAACATACTCGAGCGCGCTCAAGTCCAACACAATCCGGTAGCGACCCTCAGTAAACAACTCTTCGATTTTTTGTTTGAGTGCCGGTGCCTGCATGGCATCGAGTCGTCCCGAAACTTGGATCAAATCAACCCGATTCATGCGCTTGTGTGTAATCTCCATGGCGCATTCTCCCTTCCTGCTATGGTCGCACAAATGACCATAATTAAGACCATTATACCATTCATGTGTCAGGATGTGTATAGTACGACGATGTGACAGCATAATGTTGGTCTGCAATCAGGTGGACTCTCACGCCTATCTTATGCAAGAGTGGTACACTACCACACGATGATTCGCAACATGGCATAGGCAATCGAATGAAACATATCGCACAATTCTTTTTTGTTGTGGCCCTCTTCTTGAGCGCATGTGGCGCCACAACGAATACCGTACCCGCTGCATCGAGTGCATTGACCCCCGTCTTTGCCTTTACTGAGGCAGTGGTTGGCCCCAATCGGTTGCCGATTGGCATTATCCGCGATGGCTCACCGCTCAACGATCCCAACGCCCAAATTACCATGCAGTTCTATAATCTTGATGTCGACAAAAAAACACCGGTTGGCAGCACCACAGCGACGTACTACGGCCAGGGACTCCCTGCGGCGGTCTACGTGGCGAACTACGAATTCTCAACAGCCGGCAACTGGGGTGTCGAGGTCTCAGTATTACTCGAGGGTATGACCGACCCAAGTGTGACCAAACTCCAACTGCCTGTCAGCGAGCGTGCCGTGGCGCCCAAAGTCGGTGATACGGCAATTGTCGCCGAGACGCTGACCAACGATACTGTCACCGACCCGGCTTATTTGGTGTCGAGCAACGATGTTGATCCTGCCCTCTATCAAGTCAGTTTGGCTGATGCGCTCACCCAACAAAAGCCCATTGCCTTGTTGTTTGCCACTCCCGGGTTCTGCCGCACCGCAGTGTGTGGTCCCAGCTTGACCGTGTTCCGCGATTTGCAAAAACAATACGGCGACCAGGTTATCTTCATTCACAGCGAGATTTATCGCTATCCGTTCGGCGACTCATTCGCGCAACAAAACACTATTTTTCAGGATGCAATGCGTGAAGGACGTGGGTTGACCGATGAGGAGCGCAAAGTCGGCGTCTCGGATGCCTACTATGCCTGGGGCCTGATGTCTGAGCCGTGGATGTTTTTGATTGATGCCCAAGGGGTGATTACGGCCCGCTACGAAGGTGGATTCACCGTCGAGGAGCTTGGCCCAGTGATTGCGGAAATGACCAAATAAATAGCGTTACATCAGGCGCAAATGACACGCGGGCGATGCATTGCATCGCCCGCGTCGTTGTTAACGAATCCGTGTGCGCTAGCGCTTCGCAACCTCGGCGATATAGGCTTTGAACAACTTGGACCAACGGTGCTCGGTGGTGTTCCACAGCTCCTCGGGGTGGGATTGAATGCCTACCGCAAAATGGTCGTTGGTCGATTCAATCACCTCAACAACCCCATCACTACTTGTACCCACCACGCGCAACCCGGGGGCGACATCGCGGACGGCTTGGTGGTGCATACTGTTGGTCTTGATGACCGTCTGCTCGAGCACCTCGGCTAGCCAACTCTCCTCATTGATTTGGATTTCGTGCGCGAGCACTGATCCATCCTTGGCATGCTCCGAGAACCGGTGATCGAGTGACTCAGGGCGCTCACTTGGAATGTCCTGATACAACGTGCCACCAAGGGCCACATTCAGCATCTGATGCCCACGGCAAATGCCCAACACCGGTTTGCCATCGGCCACGGCCTTCTGGGTCAGATAGATCTCGGTGCTGTCTTGCAGTGGACTCGTAGTGCCAAGCTTCGGGTGTGGCTCATGCCCGTAGTTATTTGGGGTAATATCAACACCGCCTGCTAACAACAGCCCATCAATCGTGCCGTAGAGTACTTCGAGCACTTCTTTGCTTTCTGAAAGGGGCAACAACACCGGCACACCACCGGCCGCCTCGACGGCTTTGAGGTAGGTGTGCGAATTGCCGTATGCCGTGGTACCCCAGGCATCTTGTGAATGGGTACAGGGGATGCCGATAACTGGTCGCTTGGCCATGACGCTGTCACTCCTTTGTGCCTACTTGATTGCAATATAAATATGGAACGTCTGCGCCGGCGTGTCAAACGCCGGCCCGTAATACTCAAACGATGGCCCCACCCCGTACTGGAGCCCCGAGGCTGGCATGAGTTCCTCGTGAATCCGACCAAACATCGCACCCATCTGCGGTAGGCTCGTCTCAAACACCGCATAGCGTTGAGCAGGCACCTGCCATGTATCAAGTGATTCATCGACAATGACAGCATCAGCCACCGCCAAGGCCGCCATATAGGTGAACGTACCATCGGCTTGATGTTCGCCCATCAGCCCATATGAGATCCCCGGCGTGCTCGTGATAATTGCATCCATGTACGGCATAAATTGTTGCCACAGGGCAGGAATCTCATCGCTAAATGACGTAGTGCGAATGCGTAAACCAACCGTCCGGAACGCTGGGAGTATCACAATCTGCATTGTTATACTACTTACTACAACGCGCCACAAAGCGGTCAAACATTGCTTGCCAGCGCGGATCAGCATCGCCGCGCAATGTCTCGGGGTGACACTGTACTGCCACCATGAAGTTCGCGCCGGTGCCCTCGACAGCCTCGATGATACCGTCATCCGACCACGCTACCGGGCGCAACCCCTCGCCAATGTGCTCTAGCGCTTGGTGATGCAACGAGTTGACGGCGATTTCCGTCGTGCCTAACATCTGAGCAAGCTGTGAATTCTCGGCAAGGCGCATTGGATGCGCCATGTGTTGCCAGTTCTCTTGGGTGGCTGATTCGTTATGTGCCTTGCCACCGGTAATATCGGGGATATCTTGGATGAGTGTGCCACCAAGTGCAACGTTGAGGAGCTGCAAACCTCGACAAATGCCCAGAATCGGCATGCCTTCGCGGACGGCTTTGCGGGCCAAATAGAGCTCGCTGTAGTCGCGCATGTGGTCGATGTTGTCAGTTTTGGGATGCTGTTCAGCCCCATACAAATGTGGCTGGATATCACCACCACCCGGTAGAAGTAATCCATCGATAGCGCCATAGTATGCGTCGAGTATATCGTGATGGCGCTCATCGATTGGTGGTAACAGCAACGGCACGCCGCCTGCTACCAAAATTGCATCAATGTACGGACGTCGGTGGCCCACAAGCACAGGTGACCAACTACTATTTGCATACTGAGCACTTGCGATGCCAATGATAGGCTTTGCCATGAGCCGTGACTCTTTCTATCGGTGGAGAATCGTGTATGCGAAATGTACCATACCGCGTAGCGTTTGACAATCGTTGATGTGTGTCTATACATCATTAACTTTTAACATTCTGTGTATAGCGCTGTTCATCATACGATAACAATAGTTTCTGCTATTTACTGTAATATATGGCAGTTTTATTGCAAGAATTTCTACTACATTCGATGATATGTTACAAGGTGATTGCGAATAAAAAATATTAAATTAATAGTTTAGTAATGTGTGAAATATGGCATTAGAATGCGAAATAATTGTAAATAAACTATTTTGTGTAGTAGAAATAAAATGCAAAATTGCGAAAAATCACATAAAAATTCCGAAAATCATGAGGTATAATTCTTCAGGGGAAGTGGGGGGATTGTATATGTTAGTAACATGCCTTGAATGTGGCTGGATAGAAGCCGGCAATCAAATAATGTGTACACATTGTGGTAATGGCTTAACCGTGACGCGTCATGATATCACTACAATAGGTGGTCTCCGCTTATCGAGTGCAGACGGGCGGTATGCGTGGTTATTACCCCAAACCAGTGACATTACATTAGGGCGTCACGATCCACATGGACAGTTTAATCCCGATGTCGATTTATCAATTGCCGGTGCACATGCACAGGGTGTCGGTCGAGTGCACGCTCGGTTATTTGTCAAAGAGGGGCGTATCTGGATTGAGGATTTGCAAAGTAGCAATGGTAGTCGTATCGGAGGACAAGTTGTTTGGCCCGAAGAACCACAGCCGTTGTATTTTGGTAGTATAGTTCATCTAGGACGCATGTCGTTGATATTTGATGTGGCCTAATTGCTTGCTTAGAGGGGGGCAAACAATGAAAAGATTATTATTTGTGTTGATAGCTGTATTTGTATTGACAGCAGCGAGTGCCAATCCTCGACAAATTCCACTTGTTCGGGCTGCGAATGTGGTAACCAACGTCAGCAACGGCGTGTTGTATGTTGCCGAGACCGGTCAATATTTACACGGTACGTTTCGGCTGTTTTATGAGCGCAACGGTGGGTATGCCGTATTTGGTAATCCGTTGACGCCGATGATCTCTGAAAACGGCTTGCGCGTGCAGTATTTTGAGCGTGCCCGGTTCGAGGTGCCAATTGGCCACGACGAACAAGAGCGGGTCATGTTGGGGCGTTTGGGCGCATACATGATTGACCTGTTATCTGCCGAAGAGCAATCGGCTCCGCACTTTGCGCCAGCCACGGAGAGTATTACTGGTCAGTACTTCAATGTGACGCAACATAACGTGAAGGGGCAATTCCTCTCGTTCTGGCAAGAAAACGGTGGCTTGCCTATTTTCGGCTATCCACTTTCCGAGGAATTCTACCAAACGGTCGACAACGAGACAATCTTGGTGCAGTATTTTGAGCGCGTGCGTCTCGAGGCGCGAGTCCGTAATGGATCCTTGCAAATCGATATCGCGCCGCTTGGGCGCGCGATTGTCGATGCGAATTCCACGTTGATTTCATATACCAGCCCGATGCCAGGGCTCGAGCGGATAGCGTCTGGCACAACATCCTACAAAGGTGCGGGATGGTCAAAACGCACCAATATTGCCCGCGGTGCAGCCATGATTGATGGTACGATTGTGGCACCAGGGGACGAGTTTTCGTTCCTTGAGAGTAGTAATTTTATCGATACTGATTTTGTGGTTGGGTACGGTATTAATGGTGGGGAACTCGTAACGGTGGTTGCAGGTGGTATTTGTCAGGTATCAACGACGGTCTTCCGGGCGGCATCGAATGGTGGATTCGAGATTACCAACCGTATTCCACACACCTTTGTGGTGACGACATACGAGGATATTTTGGGGTTTGATGCGACTGTGATGTCGCCGACAACCGACTTCCGCTTCCGCAATGATACGCAAGGCCCCTTGTTATTGGTCGTGCGCAATGAGTTTGATGCACAACGGTTGACGATTGAGTTCTGGGGTATCCCTGATGGACGCACAGTGCAGTACGAAGGCCCGTATATCACTAATGTGACACAGCCATATGCGCCAATTTGGCAGTATGATGCCAGCTTAGCGAGTGGACAGACGCGTCAATTGGTTTATGGACGTGGCGGTATGAGTGTCAGCTATAAGCGCACAGTGCTCAATGCCGATGGCTCGCTCTTGCGAGTGGATGATTACCGTACATCCTATGCGCCATGGTATGACTTTGTGCTCTATGGTCCGGGTGTCCAACCACCAGCCGGCGTTCGACTCCGCTAATCAGCGGATCGTGACAGCGCTAGCCTGCAACTGCAGGCTAGCGCTGTTGGTGTTTATGAGCAGATGCTCATCTTGAATGTCTGTGAAACATTTCGCAATATGGTATGCTTTTTTAAGAAAAAGTGTGGAAACCGCAACAACAAAGGCCATATCATGCAAGGTATCGTCCAGCTCAACAACGTTACGAAGTGGTATGACGAGGGAAGCATTCGTCGGCAGGTATTGCACGGCGTCAACATGCATATCAATGCGGGTGAACGCGTGGCATTAGTCGGCAAAAGCGGGTCTGGTAAAAGTTCGCTGCTCAACATTATCAGCGGCATCGATTATGCCAATGGTGGCGATGTCATTATCGGTGGTCGTGACATAAATGCACTCAATGAGACGCAACGCACGCAGTTTCGTCGCACATCAATCGGCTTTGTCTTCCAGTTTTTCAATCTGGTACCGACATTGACTGTCATCGAAAATGTATTGTTACCGCTCGAGTTGAACGGAATTGTAGGATCACAAGCGCATCAACGTGCACTTGCCATGCTCGACGAGGTTGGGCTGGCAGATCGCGCCAACACTGCCCCTGATCGTCTCTCGGGTGGTGAGCAGCAGCGTGTGGCAGTGGCCCGTGCCTTGGTGCACGACCCGATTCTCGTCTTGGCCGATGAGCCGACCGGCAACCTTGATAGCGACACTGGCGACCAAATTTTGCAACTGTTGACCAACCTCACCGGCATGCGTGGGCGTGCCTTGTTGATGGTGACACATAGTCGTGAGGTGGCGGCTAGTGCTGACCGCGTCGTGCGTATCCACGCCGGCCAACTTGTCGACGATGTCGCAGGGAGCTTGGCATGATGCGTGTACTGTGGAAGAGTACATTGCGCTGGCCGCTTCAACGTCCGTGGCAGGCCCTGCTCGCCTTGATCGGCGTGGCAATGGGGGTAGCGGTGGTAATCGCCATTGACATCGCCAATGACAGTGCACGTCGGGCGTTTTTGTTGTCGACGGCCACGGTAACGGGGCGCGCCACTGACCAACTCATCGGTGGTCCGAACGGCATCGATGAGACCTTTTTTGCGCAGTTGCGCGTCACACAGGGCATTCGTACGAGTGCGCCGGTGGTGGAGGGCTTTGCGACGACGACTACGACGCCTACGCGGACGCTGACGGTGCTCGGGATTGATCCATTCAGTGAAGCGCCGTTCCGTCCCGAGTTGACGCCGGGCGGCGGTGCTGTTGGTGGCAATCTTGTGAATCTGCTGACGGTGCCGAATGCGGTTCTCATGAGCAAAACCACCGCAGATGCCTTGGGTCTGACGCTGGATACAGAGTTTACCGTGCAAATCGCCGGCCAACCGCAGACGATGACGCTGGTCGGTATTCTCGAGCCGGGTGACCCGAGTACTCAGCGAGCGCTCACTGATTTGCTGATTACCGACATCTCGGTCGCCCAAACGTGGTTCAACAAAATTGGACGCATTGACCGCATCGACTTGATTCTTGATGATGCACAACGTACCGCGGTGCAGGCCGCCCTACCCGACGGTATTCGCTTGATTACTCCTGAGCAACGCGCCCAAAGTACCACCGAGATGACGGCCTCTTTCGAGATTAACTTGAACGCCTTGAGCTTGTTGGCGCTGGTAGTCGGCATGTTCTTGATCTACAACACCATGACGTTTGCCGTGGTGCAACGCCGACAATTGCTTGGTACGTTGCGCTGTTTAGGCGTCTCACAAGGTGAAATCGCGCGCCTGATGCTTGTCGAAGGAGCCGTGATTGGCATTCTTGGCACCGCCCTTGGTGTGGGGATTGGCATCGGGTTAGCCCAACTGTTGTTGAGCTTGGTATCGCGCACGATTAACGACATTTATTACGTGGTTTCGGTGAGTACGATCCAGCTGTCGTTCTGGCCTCTCTTCAAAGGTGTGGTACTCGGTCTGCTTGCGTCATTTGTGGCCTTGGCCATCCCCACGTGGGAAGCAGCACGCACGCCGCCACGCACCGTGTTGCGTCGTTCATCGTACGAGGAACAGACCAAACGCATGGTGCCGATTCTCGGGATGGCGGGTGCGGCGCTGGTCATCGTCGGAGCCGTGATAATGTGGCTCGGCCCCAACATTTTCTTTAGTTATGCCGGATTGCTAGCCTTGACGCTTGGCGCCGCTATGGTGACACCGATTTGTACGGTATGGCTGATGCACCTCATCCGCCCACTGGCAGTGCGCTTGTTTGGGCTTGTGGCCGGCATGGCAGTGCGCGACGTGGTGACCTCGTTGAGTCGCACCGCCGTTGCGGTGGCAGCCTTGATGATTGCTGTGGCGGTGACGATTGCGGTGGGCCTGATGGTATCGAGCTTTCGACTGACGGTGGTGGACTGGCTGAGTACGACTATCCGCGCTGACGTGTTTGTCTCGGCTCCGTCTATTACGGCAAACCGACTGGATACGCCACTGCCGGCAGGCGTCACAGAGCGCGTCGCCGCGATTGAGGGTGTCGAGCGCATTCGGCGGTATCGCAGTGTGCTTATCCCCACCGACCAAACGCCGGTATTGCAGATTGCACTTGATGTGACACCTGCTGATTACGAGACCTTTATTTGGGCCGAGGGTGACCCAAATGTCATTTGGCCAGCATTTGCCCGCGACGAGATTATCATCTCCGAGCCGTTGGCGCTTAAGCGCGATTTGCATGTGGGCGACACGTTTGTGTTGCAAACCGATCGCGGCGATGTGCCGATGCGGATTGCCGGTGTCTTTTATGATTACGGCACCGAATTAGGCGTGGTTATGATGCCCATCGAGCGCTACTGGCAACTCTACGATGATCAACAGGTGTCATCGCTCGGTGTCTATCTTGACGCGGGTGTTGATAGTGAGGCGATGGTCGAGCGGGTGCGGACGGAGTTCCCCGATCAGGCGCTCAACGTCCGTTCGAACCGCACCCTGCGCGAGACGTCGATTGAGATCCTTGATCGGACCTTTGCGATTACCAATGTCTTGCAACTGTTGGCGACAATCGTGGCGTTTGTGGGGATTTTGGCGGCGCTGACGGCGATGCAACTCGAGCGCTTGCGCGAGTTCGGCATGTTGCGGGCGATTGGGCTTGATCCACGGCAGTTATGGCAGTTGGTGCTGAGCGAGACTGGGCTGATGGGTGTGGTGGCTGGTCTGGTTGCCATGCCAGTCGGTACGGCGATGGCCATGGCGCTGATTTTTGTGATAAACCGCATCTCGTTCGGCTGGACGTTGCAGTTTGCCTTTGAGCCGGCGATTTATGCCCAAGCCTTGGTGACTGCCGTGATTGCAGCCTTGCTGGCCGGCATCGTGCCGGCATGGCGTATCTCGCGGGTGGCACCAGCGTTGGCCTTGCGTGAGGAGTAAGTCGATGAAGATATATGCCATTCCATTATTGTTCATCCTGCTATTGACTGCATGTGGTGCGCCGGTTGTGCCGACACTACAAACGCAATTGACGGTCGCCGAGAGTATGAATCGGACCGATACGAGTGGATTCAAGAAGGCGATTGAACCGCGTACGTTTTCTTTTCCGGCAGATCATGGGCCGCACGATGGCTATGCAGTTGAGTGGTGGTACTTTACGGGTAATCTGACCGCTAGCGACGGCCGTGAATTGGGCTATCAGTTCACCTTATTCCGCTCGGCGATTGTGCCGCCGACAGCAGATACCAAGGATCCCTCGGCGTGGCGGAGCGATGCGGCCTTCATGGGGCACTTGGCGATGACCGATGTAACCGGCGAGCGGTTTTTTGCCTATGAGCGCTTTAGTCGTGAGGCGATTGGTTTGGCTGGGGCGCAGGCGGCACCTTTCCGCGTGTGGCTCGATGATTGGCAGGTGACTAGTGACGACCCAGCGGTCCAAACGATGCGCTTGATGGCCAGCGAGGGTGAGATTGCCCTCGACTTGACACTCGACAGTAGCCAGCCGCCGTTGTTGCAGGGCGATGCCGGACTCAGTCAAAAGTCTGCCGGCGCCGGCAATGCCTCGTACTACTACTCGATGACGCGCATGCCGACCACTGGCCAGATGACGATTGCTGGTGAGCGCTACACGGTCACCGGTAATAGCTGGATGGACCGTGAGTGGAGCACGAGTGCGCTCGCCGACGACCAAGAGGGCTGGGATTGGTTTGCCCTCCACTTCGCCGATGGCAGTGATATGATGATATATCACCTGCGTCGTACGGATGGTACAAGTGACCCCTATAGTGCCGGTATTTATCGGCGCGCCGATGGTAGTGTGACGCACCTCAAAAGCGCTGACATCATGTTTGTGCCACAGGGGAGCTGGCAAAGCCCTCACACCGGTGGTGTCTACCCGGCAGCCTGGCAAATTCAAATACCGCCACTCGACCTGACGATGACGGTGACGCCGGCAATCGCCGACCAAGAGTTACAGGTCACGGTACGCTACTGGGAGGGGGCCGTGCGGGTGCAGGGTGAGATGGCAGGTACGCCCGTCACGGGTGTTGGTTATCTTGAGATGACGGGTTATGCGGATCGTCGTGTGTCTGCGATTGGGGAGTAAATGTTGGTTACACAGCGGTTGATGGGCATTGGCGTGTGGGTCATCATCATCGGTGCGTGGATAAGCATGTACCTGTTGTATGCATTAATGACTCCTACGCATTATGCATTGCAGAGCGCTAGCCCCCACATACAGCCGCTTTTACAACACATGTACCTCCCCGAAGAAGCTGCCGACGGCACCCGATATCGCTGGACTCAGCCCGAATCCGCGGTTGAATGGGCTGGTTTGCCGGTCGGCACCCCGGTGATTGCCACTGTCCAACTTGCTGATGTTGGTGCGCCACGTGAACTCCGCGTGAATAATCTCCAAACGTTGATTCAAGGACGCCGCACGATTCAATTATTGCTGGCGGACACCCCCCTTGATAGCCAGCAGACAGTAACAATATCTGCACCCGAGTTTACCGTACCTGGTGATACACGTGTGCTTGGCGTCCGTCTTTTGGCTGTCGGGGTGGCACTGGTTGGTCCACAGACGTTGCCATTCATGACCATCATCAGTGGCATATGGTTGGCGGGTGTGCTCGCATTATCGTTGGGTCTGTTGAGGCGTTCATGGTGGTTTGTGGGTGTTATCGCTGCACCAATCATTGTCATCGTTTTGACCTCATTGAATCCGCTGCATGCCGCGCAATGGATGCGTGGGCTGGCTGGTGTGAGCACCATTATCCCGGTGGTCATCTTTGTTGGGCGCCGTTGGATACCGACCAGCCTACTCGTGGTGACCAGTGGGGTATTTGCGGTGCGCGTGTGGGGCATCATGTACCCACCGTTTGCTGGTCATGATTATGCCATCCATTTGCGGCGGTTGATGCGCTTTCATGATGGTGCCGCAGTATTGACGGACAATCCCTACGAATTCGGGCAACGTGTCTCAATTATTTTGCCGTACTACTATCGTTTTGCCGACGCACTCAGTACGCTTGTTGGCCATCATCTTGCCCTACACGGCGTGATGATTACGAGTGAAACCGCACTTGGTGTCGTGGTATGGTTGCTGGTACGTCGAGCAGGTGTGTCAGAGCGCACTGCCCAACTTGCCGGCATTCTGACCCTGTTGTGGCCCATGTCATCTGCGGTATTGTGGTGGTCATTTATGCCACAAATCACTGCACACCTGCTGGCGATTATGGTGGCGTATGCCGCGATACGACAGGATCGGCGCGGAGCATATCTTGCGGCTGTGTGTCTCGCACTGATTGCCACGCTCCATGTTGGTGAGTTTATGGTGGCAGCGGTGTGGTATGGTCTGTTGCGTATCAGCGAGCAAGACGTGTTCCGCCGTGTGTGGTGGCAACGCACGCTCCCCGTATTGGCTGTAGTGCCGATACCCGTCGTATTGTATTGGTCAATTGTGCAATCATTTGGCGGCGCAAATACTGACACGACTGGCAGTTTGTCGATTATGACCCACCTCAACGACGTGCTGCCACGTATGCTCACCGCAGCCATTGTGGCCTGGCAGCCAATTCCTGTGTGGGCTGCTCCGATTGTCATCGGCATGGCAGTTTGGGGACTCAACCGCCTCGGCTGGGCGTGGCTCGGCGTTGGCGTCACGTTCTGGTTGGTTGAGTTGATTACTCAGGCCCAGGTGCGCTATCTCTATACCATCACGCCACTGCTTGCCAGCGGATTTGCCATCAGTATGATGCCCATCTGGCGCAAAGGATATGCCGGCCGATTGTTCGTTCTGTGTCTGGTCGGATTTGTGGCGTGGGTCAGCGTGGCGCTGTGGATTGACGGCGTGATGGGCTGGCAAAAGCCGCGCGTCGATGGTTTGACCCACTAATTACTCAGGACGTTCGAGGGCGCGGCGCATGGCGGCGGCCAACGGGCTTTCGCCGCTATCATCAGCCTCGTCGTGGGAGTGATAGGTGGTTTTTGGTGGGGGTTCGACCGGCTCGTCGTCCTCTTCGAGCTCGTCGCTCCAATCGAGGTGGAGTGTCTCAGCGGCATCGCCCGCGAGTGCTACGACATCGGCAATCTCAAAACGCACCACATGAATCGTGGATGATTGCGGTGTGAACTCAGCTGGGGCGATAATCGGTGTCTGTGGGTGGTCGCGCATAAAATCGTCGAGTGTCACTGGTGCATGTGTGGGCGCATCCGTCGCAGCCATTATAGTTGTAACCTCGGTTGGTGTAATGATGCCGGTATCAACGAGTAACAGGGTACTGTGGATGGTACCCATAATCGACTGCAATATGGCAGTTGTTTCACTAAGTTGACGTAATCCACGGTTAATACTGCGAACTTGGCTGGTGGCTTTTATTTCAAATAGATGTACGTGGCGCTGACCATACTCAAATACGGCGTCTATCTCACGGTACTTCCGTACGAGTTGTCGTCCGCTCCGCTCGTCATACTCCACAAAGCGTCGATCGCTGAGTGGGTGGAATTGGGTAAGCCACTGGCGTAACAGCACCTCAACCTCGCCGCCAAAAATGGAGCGATTGCTGGCAGGGCGAGTGGCCTTGTGGTTGTTCCGGCTCATCATGATGCTGGCCAAATAGGCACGATAGCGCGGATCGCTTTGTTCGTGGAGACGGACGCGTTGATAGCGCATGGTGGTCCTTTATGCCGCGGTGAACGATTGGCCGTAATTGACGATGCTGATAGTATGGTGAAAATCTGACATTGTCGATGCTTTTTGCATCACTACAATCACGATTATAACCAACGCATCAGTATTCTATCATATAACCTACCATCATATGCTGTGCTACAATTTATACGAAGAGGCACCGTTGTAATCGTTAAAAAAGGAGTTAAGTGTCTTATGGTGCGTAGTTCTCTGCGAAGCTTCATCCTACTCATCTTACTATCGCTGGTTTTGGCCGCCTGTAGCAGCCCAGAGGCTGTTGTGCCAACCGCTGAAGTCGTCTCAACCGAAACACCCGCACAGGCTACGGCCACTCCTATGCCAACAGCAGTGCCATCACCAACCATCGAGGTCAGTCCAACAGCGATTACGTTGCCCGAGGATTTGACGGTCATCCCGTTGGTGCGCGGGCAAGTTATACTGCGTCCATTTGCGGTGATGGTCGACAATCATCCTGATGCCTACCCGCAATCAGGCTTGAATCGTGCCTCAATTGTCATCGAGGCCTTGGCAGAATACGGCATCACCCGCTACTTGGCCATCTTCCCCGGCAACGTGACTGCCGATGAGCGTGTACTCGGTCCTGTCCGTAGTGCCCGCGACTACTACGTGCAATGGGCCATGGGCTTTGGCGCGTTCTACTTGCATGCAGGTGGGTCACCAACTGGCCTGGCCTTGGCCGAGAGCTCGCCTGCGGTTATCAACGTTGATGCGTTGCGCGCCGACAGTGAAGCAAACTTCTTCCGCATCGAAACCGCCACGCGCTTTGCACCTCACAATCTTTATACCACCGGCAAAATTCTGCGTGCCCTTGGTAGCACGGATACGGGCTACAATCGCTCAGACGTCGGCTATCAATACGCCTTGCCGATGGGGGTTGAGCAGCGCGGTCCTGCCAGTTCATTCACCTACTACTTCGAGTATGCTGATCAGCCAGTAGGTTGGACGTATGATCCCATGAGTAACAACTATTTGCGCACGCGCTTCGGCAAACCTGCCGTCGACGAAGTATCACAAGTCCAGCTTGCGACCCAAAACGTCGTCATCATCGAGGTAACTGAGGCTACTATTGAAGGTGATGATAAAGGCCGTATCGAGCAACAGATTATCGGCAGTGGCAAAGGGGTGTTCTATCATGATGGTATCCGTGAGGAAATTACCTGGCAGAAGAATAGCGCCGAGGCACAGTTGAACTTCTACGGCAAAGACGGCAAAGAAGTCTACTTCACTGCCGGGCAAATCTGGATTTCGGCGATCCCATCACTCGACCATATCACCGAGTAGTATGTGTGGTGATACAAACGCGGGAGCCCAATCGGGCTCCCGCGTTGTGTTGTCTGGCATAAGCGATGCGCGCTTATAGGTCACGCCGCCCTTCAAGCGCTGACGTGAGGGTATGCACATCGGCCCATTCGAGGTCGCCACCAGTTGGCAAACCGCGGGCGAGGCGGGTGACTCGGGCACCAAGCGGGGCAATTTCGCGCTGGAGGTAGGCGGCAGTCGCCTCACCCTCGAGGTTCGGATTGGTGGCAACAATTACTTCGCTGATGTGTTCGGCACGAATGCGATCAAGCAAATCATCGAAGTAAATATCCTCGCGGCCCATGCCCTCGAGTGGTGCGATCCGCCCATGCAGCACGTGATAGCGCCCGCGAAAGATGCCGGTACGCTCGATGGCAAGCGCATCGAGTGGCTCCTCGACCACACAAATCGTCGGTCCCTGACGGTTGGGATTGCGGCAAATCACGCATAGCTCTTGGTCGCTGATATAGTGACAGCGGGCACAGTGGCGTACCTGTTGCTTGGCAGCAATCAGCGCCTCAGCGAGGGCGGCAATCCGCGCCTCAGGGGTGCGCAAAATATGAAAAGCCAAGCGTGAGGCGCTTTTCGGGCCAATTCCCGGCAAGCGCCCGAGCTCTTCGATCAGGCGCGTGACGGGCTCGATTAAGAGCGGCGTATCGCTCATAGGCTTACATCAATCCTGGGATCTTCATGCCGCCGGTGATGGCGCCCATCCGTGACTCCGACAAATTCTTGGCCTTGGTGGTGGCATCTTGCACGGCCGTCAGCACCAAATCCTGCAGGGTGTCGATGTCGTTGGGGTCAACAATCTCAGGGGCAATCTTGATGGATAATACTTCGCCGTGGCCATTGACCGTGACGGTGACGTAGCTACCGGCGCTTCCCACCACCTCGGTCTCCTTGAGCTCTTCTTGGATTTTGGCCATTTGGCGTTGCATCTGCATGGCCATCTGTTGCATTTGACGTGGGTTCATGATTCTGCTCCTTGATCGGGGGTTTCGATCCCGATAATATCGGCGTCAAAGACATTCATTGCGGCTTTGACGATTGGATTATTTGAGGTATCGCGCATCTGCTCGCGCTTCGCGCTCCCACTCTCCCGCCGTTGGGCATCGGCCACACAGCGAATACGGTATTTGGTCCCCGTGTGACGTTCGAGTACTTGCTCGATGAGCACAATGTTTGCTTGCTCTTGCATGCGTTTGAGCAACCACTCATTGTCCGCTTTGAGCAGCACCACATTGCCCTCAATATCAATCGGGTTAATCCCTGTCTTGATGAGCGCCTCGAGGTTGCGGTTCTTGACGCGAATATCGCGGACAATCGCCGGCCAACGCTCAATCAGATCGGTCACGTCGCCGAGAGGGGCTCGCTCCCCGAGTGGTACCTGAGGTGTGGCGGCCTCGGCGCGTGGGGCCGTGCGTGGTTCTGGGTCGTGCCCGCTATCAACTACTGGTGTTTGCGCTGATACTGGTGGTGGGGTGTGACGCACCGGTGGAGGTGCGGGTTGTGCTGCTGTCGCCTCAACTGGTGGCGTCTGACGCACTGGTGGTGCTTGCGATGTCTGTATGGCAGGGCGTTGGGGTGGCATCGGGCGTGCCTGAGGGCCAGGGGCATGCTCCGCAGGTGCAGTCACTGGTGGACCCGCAATCGCCTCGACGACGGCCAACTCGAGTGGTAGCTGTCCGTATGGACTTGTACGTAACTCTTGATCGAGTTCACTCAAACGGCGCAGCCAGAAGACTAATCCGGCCAGATTGGACCGTTGCGCTTGATCGCGGATGGCGTCAGCCTCGCTCTCCGCTGCCTCGATGGTGGTCCCTTGCGGATCCGCTTTGACGAGCATAACGAGGCGCAAGTGTTGCACCACATCACGGCTAAACTGACGAATATCAGCGCCTTGGGCGGCGATACGCGCAACCACTTGTAGGGCACTTGCCACGTCACTACGCAACAGCGCCTCGGTCAACCCGATCACCTCTTGGGCCGAGGTGACGCCGAGTAGCCCCTGTACTTGGGCCATGCTGATGTGTCCGCCACCGTATGACATCAACTGATCAAAGATGCTCAGGGCGTCGCGCATACTGCCAGTGGCCGCCCGGGCAATCGCCTCGGCGACACCTGGCTCAAGCGTAAAACCCTCGTGTTGGGCGATTTGATGCAGATGATAGACGGTGTCGCCCACGTTGTGGCGATTGAATGTATAGCGCTGACAGCGCGACAAAATGGTCGCCGGCACTTTGTGGATTTCGGTCGTGGCCAGAATAAACATGGCATGATCGGGCGGCTCCTCGAGTGTCTTGAGGAGGGCATTAAATGCCGCCGTCGAGAGCATGTGCACTTCGTCGATGATGTAGACTTTGAATCGACCAATCGCCGGTCTGAACTGCACGCGTTCGATGATTTCACGCGCATCATCGACACTGGTATGCGATGCGGCGTCCATCTCGATGACGTCGACCGCACTGCCGTCAGCAATCGCCGTACACATAGCGCATGTGCCACATGGGCGCTCTTGGGGGGCCGCAAAACAGTTTACGGCCTTGGCGAGCAAGCGCGCTACGGTGGTTTTGCCGACACCACGTGGCCCCGTAAAGAGATATGCATGCCCGATGCGCCCGTCAATGATGGCATTGCGGAGCGTGCGCACAATATGCTCTTGACCGACAAGTTCTGTAAATGTTTGCGATCGGTAACGGCGGTAAAGTGCTTGCGTGGCCATGTTTAATCCTCCAATACTTCTATTATACGTTGAAGTGTGGGGCTTGCGCTAGCCACTCGATGGTGAATTTGTATCTACATGGAACAACCGTTTAGCCTGGTTCGTCTACATAACGAACGGTGCACGGAGATATGGTAGGATGAGTGACACATGAAGCACCGAAGGAGAATCCCTATGCGACGCATATCTGTGATGGCCTTGCTGATGTTCCTTTTGGTGGCCTGTGGTGGCGCAAGCTCCGCTGATTCGTACGACGTAAGCATGGGTGCGCCGATGGAGGCTCCCGCTGCCGAGCCAGCTGTAGGCTACACCGAAGAGATGAGCTACGAAAAGGGTGCGATGCCTGCTGTCGAAAACAGTGGCACATCATCCTCGGGAGTTGCCTCGCCGTTGACTCCTGGCGAACGCCTGATTGTGCGCGACGCAAGCCTGACCATCGAGGTTGACGATGTCCAGAAGGCCGATCAAGAGATTCGCGCACTCGTCGATGCGACCGGTGGATATGTGCTTAGCTCGTCAGCAGCAGGGAGCGATGCCGAGACGGTCATTTACGCCTCGCTCAAAATTCCCAGCGAAAAGCTCGATTCCGTGATTACTGCTGTCGAGCGCTTGGCCCACAAAGTCATTTACCGGAGCATGTCAGGTAGCGACGTGACGGAAGAGTATGTCGATCTCGAAGCACGTTTGGCCTCGCTTGAAGCTGCCCGTGACCGCTTGTTGGCACTGCTCGAAAAGGCCGCCAATGTCGAAGAGGCGGTACAGGTGAACGCTGCGTTGACCGATGTGCAAACCCAACTCGAACAAATCACTGGTCGCATGCGCTACTTGCGCCAAGGTGCGGCTATGTCGTCGCTCAACCTTGAGCTCCGCCCTATCCCCGTTACTGAGGTCATCGATCCCGATCGCTGGCAACCCCTTGAGGATGCACGTATCGCCTTGCGTGACTTGATTCAGTTCGGCCAGGATATCATCTCGTTCGTCATCGGTCTTGCCGTCTGGACGCCCGTCTGGTTGCCACTCGTGTTGCTCGGCCGCTACTTGTGGCGCCGCCGTGCGGCACGTAAGGCTGCATCGGTCACACCACCAACCAACATCGACCCGCCAGCGAGCGCATAATCGATACCCTGTGATGTCCTTTTGTACCGCGATTGGCATGGTGTCAGTCGCGGTATTACTTTTGCAAAAAACGGGCCGCCCGCATGACGCATGATGCCTGATGGTATCTGCAATGGCGCTGAATTGGACGGAGGTAGCGTTCGGGTATGTGCATAGAATCCCGTGATGGTATGATGAACCCATGAAGGCCCACGGTGATGGTAGGTTCTTTATGCGCATCCTCGTTTTGCTGAGCTACTACGCTCCACACTGGACCGGTCTGACCCAGTACGCTGTGCGCCTCGCCGAGGCGTGGGTGGCTGACGGCCACCATGTCACCGTCATGTGTGCACAACACGATGATGTGTTGCCGTTGTATGCACAAATCAATGGCGTTAAAGTTATCCGTTTGCCGGTGCGTATGCGCCTGAGTCGTGCATCGTTGACACCTAGTATTTGGCGCACGGCCCATCAGCACATTGCATCGCACGATATCGTGGTGATTCATTCGCCCTATCCCGAGATCGCCGGTATCACGGCGCTTGCGCGCTGGCACAATCGCCCATGCATCGTCATTCATCACGGCGATGTGGTCATGCCCACAGGTTGGCGCAACCGGATCTATCAAGTTGCGATGGACGTCACGCATTATGTGGGGTTGCGCTGGGCCAGCCACGTCATCACCCATAGCGCCGATTATGCGCGCCACTCCGCCTGGCTTGCTCCGATTGCATCAGATGTGATGGCCGTCACCCCACCGGTCACTTTACCGGCGCCCAATCAAGCGTCTGTGGCGGCCCTGCGCGCCCGCCTCGGTGCCCCTGATGCCGTGATTGTGGGAATCGCCGGGCGCTTTGTCGCCGAAAAAGGCTTTGATGCGCTGATCGCCCAACTCCCTGCGTTGCGGGCCGCACTCCCCACCCTGCGTATCGCCTATGCCGGGGCCATGACAGTCGATTACGAAGCGTTTTATCAGACACAGCAGGCACAGCTCGCCCCACATACGGACATGTTTCGCGCACTCGGTTTATTCCGTGACCCGCAGGACTTGGCAGATTTTTATGCGGCCTGTGACATGGTGCTGTTGCCCTCGCGTAGCGATTGTTACCCCAGCGTCTTGCCTGAGGCGCTGATCTGTGGCACACCGATTATCGTCAACAACATCCCGGGTGCGCGCGCCATCGTGCACGAGACTGGTGCCGGTGTGGTGATTGACACCAACAATCCCTCGGCCCTTATTAATGCACTGACGCACGTGCCGCAATCGCCAGATTCGACTGTCATGCGGCGTCACTTTGATCCGCACCGCCGTGCCCACGAGTATCTTGCAGTCATGTACGAGCTGGTCAACCCCCATGCCCCTTGGTTGAGCCGTGCCGACGAGGTGGCCCTTGACCAGCTCCTCGCCAATGAGGTCGATATGGCCTACCGGCGTCGCGCCCGTACCTTGCTGGCCTATCTGGAGCTCAACGATGGCCTGCGCGTGCTCGATTGTGGCTGTGGTATGGGCGTGTATTTGCACCTGATGTCCCAACTGCGCACACTCCACCTCGTCGGCGTTGACGGTGAGCTGCGTCGTCTGCGCCAAGCGCAGCCCCATGTAACTGCCGCCGTTGATATTGCCCAGTTGCCGTTTGCTCCGGCTACATTCGACCGCATCCTACTCTCCGAAGTCCTCGAGCATCTTGACGACGATGGTGGCACCTTACAGTCACTCTATGCGCTCCTGCGCCCCAACGGGATTATGGCGTTGAGCGTGCCGTGTGCCAATTACCCATTCTGGTGGGACCCCATCAATGCCACGCGCGAGTGGCTGGGCATGGCGCCCATTACCAACGCCGGCCCGATTACCGGCATCTGGAGCAACCATGTGCGTCTGTACACGCCGGCCCAACTCCGGCGCGTGGCCGAGCAGGCAGGTTTTGTGGTCGAACAGCTGGAGCAACAAACGTGGGCGACACTGCCGTTTGCCCACTTTTTGGTGTATAGCATCGGTAAGCCGTTGCTTGATTATCAGCTCCTGCCCAGCGCCTGGCTGCGCTACGCTGACCGCCGACACGGCACCGCCAACGACGGGCGCTGGTGGCATCCGTTCAATCTGCTTCGGCGCCTGATGCGTTGGATCGACATGGCCAATGACAACGGCATCGACCAAACAGGACCTGCAGTAACGATTGTGGCCAAACTGCGTCGGCCCTGACAGGTAAAACGTGCTGGGAGTGGGGTGTATGCAGATGGGGGCACAGCTGTGCCCCCATCTGCATACAAAAACGGTATACGACCCGCGCCCACCACGGTACGACCCGCGTCCACCACGGTACGACCCGCGCTCACCACGGTACGACCCGCGCTCACCATGTTATGCCAAAAATGAGCGTCTCGAGCAGCGTAATCAACACGGCCACTAGGGCAGCAAAGAATGTCACAACCGCCCGCTCTTTCTGCCAAATAATGGCAATCCAGGCGAGAATGCCGGCAATCCAGCCTACTGCAAAGACTAGCTGAAATGGCCACAGCACCAATGACCACACCGTAAAGTTCGGATCGAGCTGAATGTAATCGGGCATGACCGTACGGATGATGCGGAGCGATATAAATAACAGCAGTATCCACAGCGACCAGCGTCCAAGTGGGGTTTTCGGCAAAAACGAAACTTTCATAAACACGATTCATCCTTTTTTATCTGATACGCAATCATACACGAGGTTACACATAATGTATAGTGCTCCCTTTTTTATCGCCAACATGACCTCTCTGCGCCTCCGCGTCTCTGCGCGCAAAAGGAGGGAAGGGAGGAATAGGGGCGCCCTTTCGGACGCCCATACCACAGACCGCACTCTGCGTCTCCGCGCGCAAGATTCACAATACCCCAAACCTGATACCGATACTGTAATTATGATGTTATCTGATATTTATTCAAAAGGTTACTAAAACGATGTAGACTAGTATTTGAACCGTGTGTGCGGGAATAATATGACCGATTTGAACGTCGAGCAACATAAAGATATCTACTTTCGGCGGGCGTTGACGCTCTTCCGTGAGCTCTATGAGCCGTTTGTTTTGCACCGCCTACAACACTATTTCGGTGACGACCTGCTGACCCACCTTACTGCTCTCGACCGTGGCCAAAACCCGTTCAAGCTCGATCGTAGTGGCTCACGCATTCAATTCGACATCAACGCCATCACGTTTATGCTGACGAGCGACGGTGGACTGCGCGCCAATGGTGAGGCCATCCCGCCGCGTATTTTTGCGCATCCTCAAGACACCGTGCGCTATACAGTGGCCATCGGTGTTGTCTTCGTGATTTATGACCCCGATCGCATCCACGAGATTCGCCGTCTGCGCAATAGTTGGGCCAACCACAAACACCTCGATACCAAGCTGATGATGCGGGCGATTGAGTCGATGATCGAGGCGTCACGCCTGCTTCCTGCTCCATTCCTCAATACGGTGGCGCTCCACGAGCTTGACGTCTGCCTTGCGCAACTTCAGCTCGCCACCGCCCAATCCGAGCTCAATTACGCCATTGCCGCCGAGGAAGGCACCAAGTACGAGCAATCGCGTGCCGAACTTGCCATCCAATCGGCCATGCTCAATGACATGCAACAACAAATAAAACGTCTGCAAGAGCATGATTTGGCCGAGATGAACGCCCAAATCGCCGTGATTCGCGCCGATCAACAAGCCCTGTTCAACGGCACGTTGTATACCGTCGTAAGCATCAAACACCACATCGAGGCCCGCCTCGACGAGTTGCGCACCCAGGTCAGCGATCTCGGCAAGACCACCGATCTACAACAAAGCAGTCTCGACATGGTCGGGCTCAACCAGCGCCACATTCAGGCCCAACAAGAGGTTATCACCGCCTTACAAGCCCAAATTATGAGCCTGCAAGATAGTGTGACAGAACTGATTGCCACCACCAAAAAGCCTGACACCGGTCGTACCGACGTGATTGATACTGCTGCCACCATCGCCAATGTGCTGCCGGCGGTGCCGCCATCACAGACGACGGCCGTGCAGGTGCCCATCTCACCACCGGCGAGACCGTTACCGTCGCTCACCGTGGTGCCATCAGCCCCGGTGCAAACCCCCACTGTGCGCGCAGTGCCGACCTGGGTGGTCGCCTTGCTCGTCGTCGTCATCGTGATTTTGACCGGCGCCGTACTCTGGCTCTGGCAAGGTGGCGGACTGGCCCTCATCACCTCATAATTAGGCCGACGCCCCACTATAGCGCGTCACCGCTTTGCGCCACACGAGCCGCGTAATCAGCATAAACAACGCTGCGACGCCCAATTGTGTCATCAGTGCCGTCACATCGCCACGGGCTGTAATGATTTGCGCCGGTACCGTCACCGCAAAGGCCATCGGCACCAAGTAGACCAGAATAATCTGCAACCAGCGCGGGTAGATGTCGGTGGGCAAGCGCCCAGCCGCCATGATGCCGATGAATAACTCAAAAATTGACTCAATCCGAATCACCCAAAACGCCAGGGTACTCAACAAAAAGACCAGTGCATAGATAATCATTACGCCACTGATGAGTGCCACCACGAACAACCCTACCTGCATTGGTTCAATCTGGCTGCCCAACTGCCACAAGGCATGCCCTAGTACCGCACTACCAGCCAAAATATCGACACTCTGCCAGATACGCACCTCGCGGATACTACTCAACAGCTGACTGTCGATAGGCTTGACCAGCACAAAGTCAAACGTCCCCTGCTGAATGTCGGTCAACAGGCGCTCAACATTGGGTTGAATACTAATCTGCATAAATCCCATCAGAATCACGTAAATGCCCTGTAGTGCTTGCAACTCGTAGCGACTCCAGCCGTTGAGCATGTCGGTCTGGGCGTAGACCAACGCCAGCACAATCAAGGCTGTCCCCAGCGCCAAGGCCGACTCAAACAGCTGAATAAAAAAGTTGATGCGATACTGCATCTCATTCATAAATGCCAGGCGTAGGTACTGCCACGCCAGTGTGAATGCTCGTTTCATCTTAGGCTCCTACCGCACCATAACGCTTGATACCGGCGTTCCACAACATTCTAAACAGGATGGTTGCCACAATCAGCCAGCCAATCTGAAAGGCGAAGCCCTGCCAGATCTCGGCGTACGACAACTTGCCGATGATAATCTCGATCGGGAAGCCGAAGCTCCAGCGGAACGGCAACCACCAACTCAGCTCCTGCGCCCAACCTGGCAACAACGCCTGCGGTACGAGTCGTCCCGACAAAATCGTCTCAATGGCAAAGTACAAATTAAATAGCGCACTGACCCGCGTCGTCCAAAAGACGGCCATCCCTAGTGCGTACACCAGTACAAAACGCATCACGAAGCTCAACACCAGACTTACCGCAAACAGCCCAATCATGGCGCCGTCGACAGCAAAGGTCGGCTGAAACAACCAAATCAACACGCCGCCCACCGGGATCCAGTAGAGCGTGCCGATGATGCGCATGGTAATAAAGTCAGCCAAGTCATAGTGGAAGGGATGAATCGGTCGGAGCAGATGCGGGTTGAGCTCGCCGTTGCGCACGCGTTGCTCAAATCCGAAGGGCGTGAGCGCGATGTTCCACTGGCGCACCAACGTCCAGGCGATGTAGTAGCCAGCCAGACTGCCGGTAGTGTAGCCGGCCAACGTGCCGCCCTGCTCGTCGGCAAGTGTGGTCCACATCACCAGATAGATGATGGGCTCAAACAGCATGCCAATCAGCCAAAAGAGATGAACCAGACGATATTGGAAGGTCACTTGCGTGCCGGTGTCAACCAGTTTGAGATAGATGAGCCAGAGTCGGCGCATACCAATCACCATCTTTCATGGAGTGTCGAGTATACTGATACCAGAGCCGTATAAGATGACAGGGGTGGCGTATGATTCCTATTGGTGTGTGTACCTCAATCGAGCATGCGCCCGCCCTTGTGGCCAGCGGTGTCGACTTCATCGAAGAAAACATTCAACGCGTGTTGGCCCCCCATGAGCCCACGAGCGCATTCAGCCCGCTCTTGGCTGCCTTGCGCCAATCACCATTGCCCGTCCCCTCCGCCAATTCGTTTCTCCCTGCCACACTCAAATGCGTCGGCCCCGAGGTCGATGCCACAGCACTCGGGCGCTACGTCGAGGTGGCCTGCGCCCGCGCCGCCGAGGCCGGCATTACCACCCTCGTGCTCGGCAGTGGCGGCGCCCGCCAAATCCCAGCCGGCTGGGCACCTGCCCGCGCCCGCGACCAATTTGTGGCCCTGCTCGAGCTCATCGCCCCCCACGCCGAGCGCACTGGCGTGACCGTGGTGGTCGAGGCGCTCAATCGCGGCGAGTGCAATCTGATTAACTCGCTAGCCGAGGGCGCCGACGTGGTCAGCGCCGTCAATCACCCCAACATCCGCCTGCTGACCGACATTTACCACATGCTCCGTGAGGATGAGCCGGCCGATCAGATTACCGCCTACGCCCATCTGATTACTCACGCCCACATCGCTGAACGGGTCGAGCGCACCGTGCCTGGGCGAGCCGGCGACGACTTTGGCGCATACTTCGGCGCGCTCAAAGCGATGCACTACCGCGGCGCAATGGCCATCGAAGCGCGCTA
>JBKCLM010000005.1:0-55612 GCA_046300655.1 Chloroflexota bacterium
TCGCCTACGCCCTCTTCGACCATGAACTTACGTACATTTTCAACATGGCGGAAGTAGAACGTCGGGTGATCAGTCCAACCATCAGCATTGCTCGGGTTATCCGGCCACATGGTCTCTGGCGGATTCGCTGAACCACCTGGATGGACTGCTTGCACGTCAAAGTAATCCTTGATCAAGCCATTCTTGTAACGATACATTTCACGGAAGTACACCTCGTCAGCTACGGCCAACGTAGGATCAGTGATACCCGATGATGATGGGGCACCAGCCAATACAATCGTGGTAGGCTCAACTGCTTTGATGCGCTTGTACGACTCAACCAAGAGCTCCACGTAACGACCAGCATCTTCGGGGACAACGCGACCGCCGTTTTCGTGAGCCAAGTTCTGTTCGTTCCAGATTTCAACAGCCTGGACCTTTGTCCCGTAGCGCTTCATCATCGCTTCAACGAAGTTGCCCAATGCAACCGGATCATCGGGCATACCGTTGTTTTCACTATAGAATGTGGGCGCTTGCACGATGCTAATCAACAACTTGAGGTTGTGTGAGTTTACATCGTCAACGATATAGTCAAGTTCGTGCCACTTGTAATCACCTGGATTTGGGCCTTCGATATCTTTCCAGACGATTTGTTGGCGCACCCAATCGAACCCGGCAATATTCGTCAACGCCAAGACACGTTCACGGTCAGTGTAGTACAGGTGGTTGACAATACTGAATTCCATGACGTCGGAACGCAGTGGGACTTTGCCGGTTGGCGCAGTCACTGCTTCGGCAGTTGCCGTCGGCGCAACTGCTGCGGTTGGCTCAACCACGGCGGTTGGTTCAGGCGCATTCGTAGCATCGGCGGGCACAGTCGCCGTCGCAAAATCGACCACCGCCTCAGGCGTTGGCTCACTCGCAGCCTCGCCACCACACGCCACCAAGATTGGCACCATTAAGCTGAGAACCAGCCATCGATGCAAATTACCCATTCGCTTCATACATAATACTCCAGCATGCTGGGACTCAAGGATTCCCTGAACACGAGGGCACGCGTTGCGTGCCCTCCCCACAAAGTACTTGCATAGTAACACAAGTTGACGACATTATCGCTTCAGATACGCCTTAATTGCGTTGTATGCAGGTCGCGGACTGTAATCGGCGTTAATGATGCTATAGGCATAGAATGGATCATCACCATAACGACCGGTCTTCTTCTTGGCAATCTCATCCGACACCGAGTAGTTCAAGTTCCACAGGAACAAACCAGTCAACCATGGGCTGTACTTGGTGTTCGCCAATTCCAGCGACTGCACAATGTACTGTGCTTGCTCTTCGTATGATGTCTGATTACCGAAACGGTAGTTCTGTGTATGATTTGGCGTGGCCCAACCATACTCAGTCACCCACATTGGCTTGTTGATACCATATTTGTCCATACGAGCCTTGACGTCCTCAACACGACAGAAGAAGAACTCGCTGTTGTTTGTCCACCCATTTGCTGGGCTCGGCTTGCCACCAGGGCAGGTGTCAGCTGGATTAGCTGCACCACCCGGGTGCGCACCAACAATGTCCACATGCTGTTTAAAGCGTGGGTCGCTGAACATCTGATCAAAGAAGACCAAGTCTGACATGGCGACGCTTGACAAGTTGGTTTCGGTCGATGATGGACCTGCCGAGACAACCAAGGCACTTGGATCAGCTGCTTTAATTGCTTGTGATGCACCCACCAACAAATCCATGTAGTAGGATGCACCAGCGACGCGACCGCCGTTCTCGTGCGCAAGGTTGGGCTCGTTCCACACCTCGTAAGCGTTGATTTTGCCCTTATAACGCGTAGCAACTTGTGATAAGAAGCCATTAAAATCACCGAAATTCTCACGACGTGGCATGCCGTCGCTACCATTCGATGTAGCCCATGATGGTGACTTGGCCACCGTCACAAGCACCTTGATACCGGCAGCATGGGCGTCGTTGACTTTGGCATCCAACTCACCCCACTTGACCTCACGTGAGATGTCCTGCTGGAACTTCCAGTACACCATGAAGCGCACCCAACCCAAACCAGCATCACGCGTCATTTGCAATGAACGCTTACGATCGATACCGCTATCTTGCTCTGACAAGTTGATGTTGACACCGTAGGCAATGCCGCCCGTGTTCACAGGCGTTGTGGGATTGGTTGGCGTGGTTGGCGCACTTGCCGCACCATTGTTGGCACCTGATAACTCGGGGGGCAAGGCTGCACCAGGCGTGAAGGCCGGGTTGCTCTTGTGGTTAACATCGCGATACTCGTTCCCCAACAAACCTAACAAAATGCGGTATTGTGGGTTCGACTGATTAGGATGCCATTCCATACGCTGACGCTCAAAATACTGCACCCAGTAGGTCTTGCCATCGGCCTTATTGACCTCTTGGAACTGCTCTGACAATGGACGTCCGAATACCGTCAATCCACCGTTGTTGTTGTAGAAGGTGCGGAATGGAGCCGGTGAGTCACGCAACGTGTGCTTGCTCACACTGTCGTAGGTACCATCCTTGGGGTCAGCGACTGGCTTAAATGGTGTCTCAGCTTGGCGCGATGCAACCAATCGATTGCCCATCAAACGCCCTTGAATGTAGTACTGCGCCGTGTTGTCAGGATGCTCTTCTAACACCGCACGCTCGAAGTATTGCACACGATAAAATTCGCCAGGATTGGTAAAGCTCTCTTCGATGAATGGCTGCGAAATGGGCATGCCGTACACAAACAATGCGTTTGGCGTGGAAGTCCACTTCTGATAGAAATAGTTCGAAATCGTGTGCCCTGTCTCGCTGAATGTGCGTGACCCAGCAAAGGTGCGCGATTGCGGCACTTCATTCGGACTGTGTGGGACGGCTTGCGTCACACCAGGTGCAATGATGGTGCCCGCAATAATCGCCACCATCAACGTGATTGATGACAATAATCGTCGAAACAAGATGCAATCTCCTTGACTAGTACTCTATGCACGGATGTTATTGAGGGAGTATTCTAACCAATTCCCATTCTATCACATATTTTTGCAATTTGTAACCTTATTGTAATCTGAAATTTGCATGATATCAGAGTTCTTATTTTAGATTACAAAAAGATTACAGCGACACAAAACCGGATTCGCAGCCCGTTGCACATCCGATTTTTCAGTTGATGGATCACAAAAACTAGCCACTAACCGTGGCCCATTCATCATAGAGCGTCTGTAACTCACGTTCAAGAGCACTATAACGGGCAGCCAATTCAGCGATCCGCTTAGGGTCAGTCTCTTGACCAGAGAGTGCCAGCGTAATGACGCCACGTTCGCTTTCGAGCACGGCAATGTGCTGCTCGAGCTGTTCACTCCGGCGTTGGCGTTTGCGCGCTTCGCGCTCAGCTTCTTTGTTAATTGGTTGATTGACCGATGTCGGGCGATTCTGGGATGGCATCCCTTTGGGCACACTCGAAGTAGTCGGCGTTGCCAGCGTAGTGGCTTTTTTGTCGCGCTGCTCTTGCGACTCACGATACTCACTATAGTTGCCATCAAAAACCATCACCACGCCGTTATCGACAATCCACAACGTATCAGCGACGGCATCAATAAAGTAGCGATCGTGCGACACAAACAGAATGGTGCCATCGTACTCATTAAGCACATCCTCAAGTGCCTCGCGAGCGCCAATGTCAAGGTGGTTGGTGGGTTCGTCGAGAATCAACAAATTCCCGCCGATCAAAGTAAGTTGCGCCAATGCCACACGCCCACGTTCACCACCCGACAAATCACCGATGCGCTTAAAGACGTCGTCACCACTAAATAAGAACCGGCCAAGGAACGTACGCGCCTCGGTCTCTTTGATAGCAGGGCGCACACGACGCATCTCGTCAAGAATCGTATTATGCATCTGCAAGCCTTCGTGGGCTTGGGCATAGTAGTTGATTTGCACATTACTACCGAGTCGGGCATGTCCACGTAATGGCGGTAGTTCACCGACAAGTGTACGAAGCAGCGTAGTTTTGCCGGCACCGTTCGGGCCCATCAAGGCCACACGTTGCTGGCGACGTAATTCGAGCTCAGGGATGTTGATAAGCGTAATATGCTGATTATTTGGCAGAATGTAGCCAATCTCGAGGCGCTCAAAATCAAACACAAGGTCACCGCCGCGTTGATTTGCCTGGAGCGCCAACGTCAGTTTGCGTTGTTGGTCGGGGCGATTCATCAGGGTTTCGCTCTTGCCGCTCCCGCCAGTCCAACCCTCTTTGAGGCGTTCAAGGCGGCGTTCACGCCCACGTGCTTGCGTACTGAGCGTACTGTTTTTGTAGCGACGAATGAACGACTCCATCCGGGCGATTTCTTCCTGCTGGGCTTGATACTGCTTCCACATCTGCTCCATGCGCTCAGCCTTGAGTTGCTGATACTTCATGTAGCCACCGGGGTAATCGCCATCAAGCCGCCCATGGGCAATCTCAAGTGTACGCGTGGTCACACGGTCAAGGAAGTAGCGGTCGTGCGAGACGACCATCAATGTCCCGTCCCATTGTTTAATGAAAAATTCGAGCCACTCGAGAGCTGCCAAATCAAGGTGATTGGTCGGCTCATCAAGGAGCAGAATATCAGGACTTGACAGCAAAATCGCCGCCAAGGCGGCGCGGGTCTTCATGCCACCGGAGAACTGGGCCAGCAACATGGGACCATGGTAGGCAGGATCGAACCCGAGCCCTGTCAAGATACGCTCAATCGTGCGCTCGATGTCATAGCCACCAGCATGCTCGTAGCGCGACAGTAAATCACCGTAACGCTCCATGCGCTCAGCCCATTCGGGATGATTGGTATCAGCAATCGCTGTCTCAAGTGCGGTCATTTCGCGGTGCATATGATAGAGATGTTCGAGCGACTCGTCGAGCAATCCGCGCAATGTTTGGCGATCATCGAAGCGCGACTCTTGAGCGAGATAGGCCATCCGCACGCCACGTGCCGGCACAATAGCACCACTCGTGGCACTCTCCTCACCGGCAATAATTCGCAACAGCGTACTTTTGCCAGCGCCATTGACGCCCACGATTGCCACGCGATCGCCACGCGCCACATTAAATGACACACCCGAGAAGATATGCTCAGCACCAAAATACTTGCTGAGCGTATGCACCTGCAAAATCGACATAGAATCTGTTTCTTCCGAAAAAAGACACCGCTAGGTCAACGGCGTCGTGGTAATTGATGGTGGTGGCGACGATTCATCACGATTCGCAAGCATGGCGCCAAGCAACCCGCCCAATACCGCAAACGCCAACGAAATAAGCCCAAGCAGAATTCCAAATCCCGCCATCACAAACGAGATAATCCCCATCATCGAAGTCAACATACCTCGATCAAGTTGGGCATCTGGCTGCATACGCTCCATTTGACGGAACGCCTCGTTCATCGTGGCTGCATCAACGGTGGTGCTAATCAAGACACCCATCACCACCCAAAACAACGTCACGCCGAGTAGTGCCCCGACGCCCGATATCAGCCCTGCCATCAACGACTGATGGCGCGCACCACTGCCGTCATGCCAGTACGAAGCAAAAAAGCCAGCGACTACTGCGATAATCAACGCAGCGAATGGCGCCGCACAGCACCCAATAATTGCAATCGGGGAACCACCCAAGAACACCAATGGCACAAAACCGAGTAACGTGGCAATTACAACCGCAATCATCTGCGGCAGAATAAACAATAATCCGGACTTGCTCCCTGCGCTCATAATCAGCCCTCAATACAATACACACCCATGTGTATTATATCGAATTGTCTGCTAGTGCACATTCATGCAGACCATCACTCATCATCGACTAATTCTCGAAATTGCGACTGCTCGACATATCACGGCGTGCTTCAATCACATCAGGCAGGCGATTGAGACGGTCAATCAAGCGCGTCAGCTGCTCGACACTCTGGATACGCACAATCACGCGCAACAGTGAGATATTTGCACGGCGTGTCGGTACCTGCTCAACCACATCGATATTAATGCCGGCATCGGCAATAGTACTTGAGATATCGCGCCACAATCCCACCCGGTCCCATGACTCAATTTGAAGTGGCACCAAGAAGCCTAGTTTAGGCACCGATCCGCCCCAGGTCACAGCCACGATGCGATTCGTATCGGGCTCATTCAAAATATTATGACAATCTGCCCGATGCACCGTCACACCGCGGCCACGCGTCACATACCCTGCAATTGGCTCGCCGACAACCGGACTACAACAACGCGCCATGCGCGTCAACATGCCATCAAGACCACGCACGCGAATGTCGGCGTTGTCAAGCGTATTCTTGGTCGGTGTGGACGGCATCGGTGGATCGATAGGTTCGTCGTCTCGCATCTGGGTAGCAAGAATCTTCTGGGCCAACATGCGCGCAGATAATTCACCGTTGCCGATTTGCACCAGCATATCGTCAATTGGCTTGATACCGGCAATCGTAGCTGCATCATCAAGTGCTACCACCAAACCAAGGCGCTTGAACTCTTTTTCAAGCATTTCACGCCCAGCCGTCAGATTATCACCCCGATCAGCCCGCTTAAAAAAGCGCCGAATATGCGCACGTGCACTCACCGTTTTGACGAAGTTCAGCCAATCACGGCTCGGGCCGGTGGCACTCCGCTTGGTCATAATCTCGACCATATCGCCGGTGGCGAGTTGATGGTCGAGTTGTACCATGCGGTTATTGACTTTGGCACCGACACAACTATTGCCCACATCAGAGTGAATGCGATAGGCGAAGTCGACCGGCGTCGAACCAAGAGGCAAATCGATGATTTTGCCGCGCGGCGTAAAGACAAACACCTGCTCCTCGAGGAAGTCACTCTTGAGTCGTTCGACGAACTCGGTGGCATCAGCAACCTCATTACGCCACGACATCAATCCACGCAACCAGGCAATCTTGGCATCAAATGTCTGATCAGAGCGCTTGTATCCATCTTTGTAGCGCCAGTGCGCTGCAATCCCATGCTCGGCGACTTCGTGCATATCGTGGGTACGAATCTGCACTTCACACGGTTGCCCACCAGGGATAAGCACCGTCGTGTGAAGTGAACGATAGAGGCTCTCTTTGGGGTTCGCAATATAGTCGTCGAACTCACCGGGCACTGGTGGCCAGGTAGTATGCACCAACCCAAGCACCTGATAGCATTCGGGGATTGAGTTGACAATGACACGCACTGCCAGCTGGTCGTAGATTTGCTCGATGCGCACGCCTTTGCGCTTCATTTTGCGATAGATGGAGTGGATGTTTTTGGGGCGACCGGTGATTTCGGCCTGGATATGTTCTTGGGCGAGCAACTCATTAAGTCGCTCCATCACGCGCTGAACGGTCTTTTCGCGCATATCACGGCGCATAGCCAACTGTCTACTAATCTCTTGGTAGCGCTCAGGCTCAAGAATAGCAAACGAGCGGTCTTCGATCTCCCACTTGAGCTGACCGATACCGAGTCGATGCGCTAGCGGCACATAAATTTCCATCGTTTCACGGGCAATACGACGTTGTTTATCGGGATGCGTGGCCTGAATCGTACGCATGTTGTGGAGTCGATCGGCAAGTTTGACCAACACCACGCGTGGATCATTAGCAATGGAGACAAACATTTTGCGGTAGTTCTCAGCCTGGGCTTCTTCTTTGGGGCGTATCTCAAGCTCAGAAAGTTTGGTGACACCATCGACTAACGTGGCCACTTGACTACCAAAGTAGGCTTCGATTTGTTCATAGGTGATTGCTGTATCCTCAATCACATCGTGGAGCAGAGAGGCAATAATCGTCTCGGCATCAATGTGGAGTTCAATGAGGATATTCGCCACAGCCACGGGATGGGTAATATATGGCTCTCCCGAGGCCCGTTTTTGATTACCATGTGCCATAAACGCAATCGCATAAGCAGCCCGGATCAGGTGGATGTAGTGGTCAATATTCGGGTCATTCTGAGCGATATCACGAAAGCGCACACACAAATCATTGGCTGTCACCGAGTACATCAATGATTCATCGGGATGGAGCTCTGGGCTATTCGCGAGCACACCACCGGATGGATAAATTGTGTCATCACTCATGGCCGACCTCCGTCCACCTTGGATTGCCGTTACGAAGACTCAACGTCATCAAATATACCACCAGCCGCCGCATTGAATGTTTCGACATAGAGTGCAGGCACACCCGGATTCATCCCCGGCGAAGTAAATGTGGCCACCACACTGCCATTCACGGCAAATGTATAGACATCATTTTGCACGCCAAACGTAATTTGATTGGCACCATCAGGCCGTATCGCGGCACTCTCAGTCACCTCATGCACCACGCTCCACTGATCGCCATCTGAGCGAAAACAGCCAACGCGTTGTTGTTTGCTAATCCAGCACGCCACATAGTCGCGGGACTCATCCGCACGATACTGAAAGCGAAGTGCGACGCCGACACGTGACTCGCCATCAAACGAAACCAGGGTTTGTAGGCGCTGATCGAGTCGCGGCGTCTCAGCAGGAGCGCTCAGGTAGTAGCTCTCGGCCATACGCAGATACACCCGATAGACGCCATCTTGGATGGTAATCGCCCGGCGCAAATCATCGCCGACGAACCATCGACCAACATCGTTGTCAAACGACTCTTTGGTATATGGTGCCGGCGTCGTAGTCGGCAATGGGGTTGCGGTCGGCAACGGAATCACCTGCAATGATGCTTGCATCGATTCAGCCCACGAGGTAAGCATCGACTTATCGCTCTCGGGGACGCTTAGCACCCAAATCGCCACGCCATCGGCAAACCGATGGGCGCTCACCCACAACCACATTGGCACTTGGAGCCCTTCACGGTTTGCTCCTTGCCCAGTAGCCTCTAGGCGAATCATACGGTCATCAACACGCTCAATCTCGCCCACAGGCTGGGCGTCGAGTTGCGCCACAGCATCACGCAACAACTGGTTTTGTGCGTCATCATCAATATAGGTCGGGCTACCGATGAGCATCAACGAGAGTAAACCGCGTTGACCTGGCGCATTCCAAATCCACAGTCCGCGCCCGGCATCAATATGGCTCTCAAGTCCCCACCCCTTAGGTACCTCAAGACCAATCCGCCCATCTGGCGATTGCCAGCGTTCGAGCTGCACCGGTTGCATGGTCGCCTGCAACGGCGCACCAAGTACATCCGCTGCCACCAATGGCGTCGGAGTAGCCACACGCGGCGCCATTGCCGAGGTTGCACACCCGCTTAACAGCGCCACGCTGAATATCAGTTGTCCAATTTGTTGCCACATCTTGTTTTTCACATGCACATTATACGGGTGAACGGCACCATGCATACCAAGGCTCGATTACAAAATCATGCGACGCAGTTGTGCTACGATAGAAGCAATATTTTTGCTCATATGAGACTGAACACCTATGCACAGCCGTTGGAACGATAGCGACACACTCCAGCTCACCACCCTCCTTGATCTCCGTATTTACACCTCACGATTACTCGGTGCAGACACTGCGCTTGTCTTGCATGGCGGTGGTAATACATCGGTCAAAGTGGCACACACCAATCTATTTGGTGATGAAGAGCAGATTCTCTATATCAAAGGGAGTGGTCACGATTTAGGCACTATCGACCGACGTGGGTTCGCACCAGTACGCCTCAACGAACTGATGCGCATGGCGCAACTGCCCACACTCAGCGATGCAGACATGGTCAACGCCATGCGCTGTGCCATGATTGATAGTAGTGCGCCGACGCCATCAGTCGAGGCGATTTTGCACGCCATCATTCCAGCGACGTTTGTCGACCATACACACGCAGATGCCGTCCTAACAATCCTTGATACGCCACATGCACAACAGTATGTCAACCAGATTTATGGCGATCGCATGCTGGTGATTCCGTATGTAATGCCAGGGTTTGCGTTGGCCAGGCAGTGTGCCGTTCAGCTCGCCACCGAGCTCAAACCGCACCATGAAGGATTGATTCTGCTCAATCACGGCATATTCACGTGGGGTAACGATGCCCGTACCAGCTACGAGCGCATGATTCACTACGTCGATATGGCCGAGCAGTTCGTCAATGCGCGCGTCAACCGGCATGTCCCGGCGGCGCAACCACTCCCCGCCATGCGGCAGGAACGCGCCGAACTGCGCGCCACCATCTCGCAGGTCATGGGCGCGCCCGTCGTCACCATACCGCGCCATACTGACACTACTGCCGCCTTTGTGACGCGCCCCGATCTGGCCGATATCGCCCAACGTGGCTGTGTCACCCCCGATCACATCATCCGCACGCGCCAAATTCCGCTGGTAGGGCGCGATGTGCCCGCCTACGTCAATCGCTACCATCACTGGTTTGAGACCCACAAAAGCACTGTTGCAGCACCGCTCACCATGCTTGATCCGGCGCCCCGGATTGTCCTCGACCCAGAGTTGGGTATGCTCACCGTGGGGCGCCGTGTGCGCGAGGCTGTGATTGCAGCAGATGTGTATGGCCAAAGCATCCCCGTGATTACCGCCGCCGAGCAACTCGGCGGCTACACGCCGCTCGGCGACGTCGATTTGTTTGCCATCGAATACTGGGAGCTCGAGCAGGTCAAACTCAAGCTCCTCGGCACACCACCACGACTAAGCGGCGAGATTGCCCTAGTCACCGGGGCTGCATCGGGCATTGGCCGGGCCTGTGTGGAGGCACTGCTCGCCCAAGGCGCTGCGGTGATTGCACTCGATATCAATCCCAACCTACCAACTATATTCAATCGCCCCGACGTGTGTAACATCGTGTGCGATATCAGCAACGAGCACGCACTGATTGATGCGGTCGACACGGGTGTCAAGGCCTTTGGTGGGATTGACATGCTGGTACTCAACGCTGGTATATTCCCCAAAAGTCGGAATATCAACGCCATGCCAAGTGCCGAGTGGCGCCAAACCATGGCCATTAATCTTGATGCCAACGTGGTATTAATGCGTGAGTGTCATGGCATGCTCAAATTAGCGCCCAAAGGTGGCCGCGTGGTCGTCATCGGCTCCAAAAACGTGCCGGCACCTGGGCCGGGGGCTGCAGCCTACTCAGCCTCAAAGGCGGCCATCACGCAGTTATCCCGCGTGGCAGCGCTTGAATGGGGCAACGACAATATTCGCGTGAACGTCGTGCATCCCAATCAGGTATTCGATACGGGCATTTGGAGTGACGATGTGCTGACTAATCGGGCGGCTAGTTATGGCTTGAGCATCGACGAATACAAAAAGAACAACATTCTGCACACCACCATCACCAGCCATGATGTTGCCCGGCTCGTGGTAGAGTTATGTGGCGATGTGTTTGCCCGTACGACCGGTGCACAAATTCCGATTGACGGCGGCAATGACCGGGTTATCTAGTGGTATCGAGATCCTCCAAAGGAGGTTGGTGTGAAGCTGATTGTGCAGATTCCTGCGCTCAACGAAGAAGAACATATCGCCGAGGTCATTCAGCATGTACCGCGGTCAATCCCCGGCATCGACATCGTTGAGGTCCTCGTCATCGATGATGGGAGCACTGATAACACCGTCGCCGTTGCCAAAGCCGCTGGCGCCGATCATGTCATCAGCCACACGGCGCGACGCGGATTGGCCTACGCCTACCAAACCGGCATCGACACCTGTTTGCGCCTCGGTGCCGATATCATCGTCAACACCGACGCCGATCATCAATACCCAGGTGACGAAATTCCACGCCTTGTTGCGCCAATTTTAGCCAAAAAAGCTGACATGGTCGTCGGCGATCGTCAGGTTCAACAGCTCGAACACTTCTCACCAATTAAGAAGTTTTTGCAGTACATCGGTAGTGGTGTTGTGCGCTGGGCATCGGGCACTGATGTGCCAGACACCGTAAGCGGGTTCCGGGCGCTCTCGCGCGAGGCGGCCCTACGCACGTTCGTCACCAGCGACTTTTCGTATACGATTGAGGTGCTGATTCAAGCGGGTAAGCGCAAATTGGCCATTCATCATGTGCCGATTCGCACCAACATCGTGACCCGGCAATCACGCTTGTTCACCAACAACTGGAACTTCATCAAGCGCCAGGCTGCGACAATTGCGCGCACCTACGCCACCTACGAACCCCTCAAGAGCTTCTCATATCTGGCCACGCCGTTTTTGCTAGCCGGTCTCATTTTGCTCGGGCGCGCCGCCTATGTCTACATCGGGCGTAACTTCTTTGGGCTGGTGGCCACCAACGATCAAGCCTTGAGTGTCGGTAGCACATCGTTGATTATCGGCTTTATCATCTTTTTGTTTGGCGTCATCGCCGACCGCATCGGCGGGCTCCGTCGCGTCGAAGAAGAGGTGCTCTATCGGCTACGACGTGCTGAAATCGAGCGTATCACCAGCAATCAGCATACCAATGACCAATAAATACAAAAGGTGCATCGACCTCTTAGCGATGTGGATGCACCTTTGAGTTTTGTCTACTTACGAATCACTACTATCAACAATTACCGTGCGATCATTATCTGCTTGAATGGGGCGCGCATTCCCATCATACGCCGCCGTAAATGCAGCAATCTGCGCCTCGCTGAGCGTGATAGGCGTTTGGAGCACCATCCAGTTCACCCCTTCGGAACACGGCGGAGTCGTGAGGCTCCCACGATAGCGATACGTCACCAAATCATTCGGAAGTAACGCCGCCCAATCAAGCGTGGTGGTGGTTGACGCATCAACAGCAGTATCCAACGCTTCAACATATGGCGCCCATGCAGGATTATCATCTCCCGCTTGGATAAGCACACCAATGACTGTCAACGAACCATCCGCTGCTTTATGGACAAAATGCACCTCAGCCCGCGCTGGCGTGCCATCAATAGTGTGTTCACTTGGCGCATGAAAGTGCATTTGTGCCAGTGAATACTCGGTATTATCAACAACAATACTATTTCCTGGTGCCGCATTCGCTTGTACCGTGTGGCCGTTATTCACAACGGTCACATCGCCTACTTGATAGCGTACAATAGGATTTGCTACTGCCTGATTCTCTGTTGGCGCAATATCAATCGGTGTTTGTGCAGTTCCCTGCGCACATAAAGCGTATTCTGGCGCTAAATCACCCCAATGCGCCGGCCCTGTGTCACCTTCGTAACTCCAATGCACTTGATGTGGTGTCGTCGGAACAACAGTGCTAGACGCCTGCCATGTAGCACACGCCCCGAGTACCCCTGTGATGACCATCGCTCCTACCAGCCTCTGTACATGACGCATAACTTACTCCCTAAACACAGTATGGTACTCACCACGGAGTACCATACTATAGGCTCATACGACTCATCATCGATGACATCATCATACACCGTCAGTCAGTGCAACTCACACGCACCGATGAACTGCTCTATCATCACCTGCGCACAACCATACGCGGGCACCACATACTCAAGACGGCGACTCGTTGTCTCTATGCACCTGGCTATCGCATGACGTCATCCCACTCCCACAGCCCATCGCATGCATGCGTTCAGTCAACTGCATACACACCGACAAAAACACCGCACGATCAGCCTCCGACACAGCATCAAGAATCGTTGCCGTTTGTGCCACATAATGCGACCATATCTGCTCAGCAACTGTCATACCAGTAGATGTCAATGACAATTGACTTGCACGACGATCATGCACATCAACCGTCCGTGTCATAAATCCACACTGGATACATTCATCTACTAATGTCGTCATGTGTGCCTTGGATATACCAAGTAGCCGCGCATAATAGCGCATCGACATCTGCGGAGTATGCATTAGCATGACCAGTAACCGCGTTTTGACACTCTGATACTCCACCGGTAACTGTTGTGTCAGCCAACCACCATATAACGGCCCAAATACCAAAAGCGCCTTTGTGATGTGTTCTACGTGCTGCGTCATTTTCACCCTACTTGCCCCACACATCCCTTTGTGCCCGCCTATTGTGGCACAATGCACCGCATTTGACAATAATAGTACATTCCTGTACTATTACGCAATATGGTTCGATACTGAACTATTTTTTATTGGAGGACGTGATGAAAGAGGTTATTCGTCGTGCCGCAATTGCATCATTGATTGCCGCAGTAATCAACACGATTGTGTTTTTTGTTGCAACACAAATCAGTGGCACACTCGTCGTGAACATGCCTGATGAGATGGAACTTACTGTCATTGAGCCGTTTATTTTTACGCTCTTGTTAGGTATGCTCGGGGGGAGTGCAGTCGGATTCATTGCACTGCGCACTGCACATCCACGGCGCACATGGGTCATCGTATCGATTGTGGCGTTGATCCTGTACGGCGTGCCACCGTTTGCATCCGCAGGCGTCGTCACGGCCTTGTGGTTTAACGTGATGCACGCCGTAGCAGGGATTGTCCTAATCCCGGCAGTGGCATCGGTGTTACCACACAACACTCAAAAATAAACAAAAACCCTCCCGATATCCGAAGTGGATATCGGGAGGGTGCTGTACTAAACGGCGGCTGATGTCTCGGCCATATACGGCTCAAAAAACGCCTCGATGTGTGACCGGGCCACATCAGAGTTCTCAGATCGGTGGACGGATTCGCGCAACTTGGCGGCACCTGGCAAGCCCACGCCAAACTGGCCAATCAACTGTTTGATTTTGTTGAGGGCCATGCGCTCGCCGATTTCGGAGCGCATCAACTCAAGATAGCGCACCAAGAATTCACACTTGTCGGCAGGTTGAGGCACAAACGGCGTCTCTCCACGGCGCAACTGAGCGATTTGCATGAACAACCATGGATTCTCCATGGCACCACGCCCAATCATGATACCGCTGGCATTGTAGACCTCGAGGCGGCGTAGGGCCTCGTGGGCGTCTTTGACATCGCCCGAACCAATCACTGGAATCGAGACGACTTGGCGCACCTCGGCTACGCGACTCCAATCAGCCAACCCGGTATATAACTGGGCGCGTGTGCGTGGATGTAACGCCAAGGCCTTGATACCGGCAGCCTCAGCCATCTTGGCGGTATCAAGATAATTCAAGCTGTTTTCATCCCACCCAGCCCGATATTTGAGTGTCACCGGGATTTGCACGGCGGCAATCACGGCCTTAATCAGTTGCTCCATTTTGCACAAATCTTTGAGGAGCGCAGAGCCATGCCCGCCACCGGTGACCTTGGGTGATGGACAACCACAGTTGATATCGAGGATATCTGCACCGATTTGCTCAACCTGCTTAGCCGCATTGGCCACCAAATCAGGGTCATTACCACTCAACTGAATGGTAATGGGGCGCTCCTCGGGCAAGAACTCGAGTTGATTATGGCGTGCTCGTGCCTTAGGACTGACGCTGGCGGCATTGGTCATCTCGCTTGAGACGAGACCACAACCACCAAGACTCAAAATCGTCCGGCGAAAGATGCTGTCGGTGACACCGACCATCGGTGCCAACACGATATTGGGGCGAATCCGTATATGACCCACGTGGTATTCGTTGGGCAACTGCTCATAAGACATGGTCACACGACTCCATTAGTAACGCAATCAGTATTCAGTATACCAAACCTCAACAACACGTCGAGATATGCGATGAATGGTATAATCGACGCATCCAAAACCAATATGAGATCGCATATGCCTACACCAACCACTCACCAACAACAGATGATCGATATTGCTCGGCAACTTGCGCAATCATTTGCCCCACGCGCCGATGCGTTCGACCGCACTGGAACCTTTCCATATGAGTTTTACCGCGAGCTCCACCAGTCCGGCTATCTCGGCTTCGTGGTGCCTCAAGAGTTCGGCGGGCGTGGGGCATCGCTCTACGACATGGTGTTGTGTCAAGAGGAGCTGGCCAAGGGATGTGGCTCAACCGCCATGGCAGTCGACATGACCATCCACGTGATTGGGCGTATTGGCGAGGTACGCAACTACCCTGCCGACATCTATGCGCAGATCTGCCACGACATCGTCGCCAATGGCGCACTGGTCAATGCGGTCGCCAGCGAAAAGGACCTCGGCAGTCCGTCGCGTGGTGGATTACCCGCCACTACCGCCAGTTGGGATGGGGTCCAGTGGCGCATCAACGGGCATAAATTGTTTGTTAGCATGGCGCCTGCGCTCGATTACCTCATTACTGCGGTCGCATTACCCCCTACCGACGCGATGCCAAACGGGGGTACTGCAAATGCGATTGTGCGTGGCAAAAGCGCCGGGCTCGACATCGTTGACACGTGGAGCGATGCGCTCGCACTACGCAGTAGCGGCAGCGGTGACATTATCTATTGCGACGTGGCCGTTGATGATGCCTGGGTCATTGACCGCAAAGCCCTCGGCACGCCAGCACCTATTGAACCACCTACCGGCATGGCCTGGTTTGCCTTGACACTGGCAGCCGTCTATCTGGGGATAGGTCAAGCTGCCCTTGACGGCGTGGTGAATTACGCCAAAACACGCATCCCCACGGCTCTCGGCAAGCCAATTGCCACCTTACCCATGATTCAACGGCGCCTCGGCGAGGCCAGCATCCCACTTCAGGCGGCCCGAGCCTTGTTACACGATGTCGCAGCCACCTGGAGCCATGACCCCGCGGCGCGCATGCACCTCGGGCCACGGATTGCGGCTGCCAAGTACGCCGCCACGAATGCCGCCGTAGTGGCCACCGATCATGCCATGCGAGCGGCAGGCGGGTTTGGGATTACCCGTGATTTGTCCCTCGAGCGCTTCTTCCGCGATGCGCGAGCTGGGCTGACGCATCCACCCAACGACGATGCCGCGTTGGAGTTGGTTGGCAAGAGTTTGTAACGCCCACAAAAAACAGGCGCCGCACGTCGTTGACGTGCGGCGCTCACATCGTGATCGCCGTCTCCTAGCGATACGCACCTTGCACCGGCTGACCACCAACCGTCGGTGGGGTGGCCATCACCGCCCGTACGACCTCAAGGGTCTGTTCGATGTGGTTGCCGTCGATGCCATAATGGGTCACCGCACGAATCTTACCAGGTCCGAATGCACCGACGAGCACCCCTTTGGCTTTCATTGCGGCCACAAAATCACCTGCCGAACGGCCATCGCTCAGACCAAACACCACAATGTCTGTCTCAATCTGATTCGGATCGATGCTAATCCCTGGAATAGTAGCGAGCCCATGGGCCAACACCTTGGCATTGACATGATCCTCGGCGAGTCGATCGACCATCTCAGTCAACGCCACAATCCCAGCAGCTGCAATCACGCCAGCTTGGCGCATACCGCCACCAACCATCTTGCGCAGGCGGCGTGCTTTGCGGATGAGCTCAGCACTACCCGCCAAAATCGAGCCAATCGGGGCAGACAAGCCTTTTGACATACAAAACTGCACGCTATCAACATGCTGTGTAATCTCGCGCACATCAACACCCAAGGCGACGGCCGCATTAAACACACGCGCCCCGTCAAGGTGCACCTGCAAATCATTGGCATGCGCCCACGCCTTGACCTCGGCCATATAGCTCGGCGCAACCACGATACCACCACAGCCACCATGGGTGTTCTCAAGGCAGACGAGACGGGTATAAGCCGAGTGTGGATCCTCGCGGTTACGTACTGCCATAGCCAAATCAGCAAGAGGTAACTCACCCTTGGCAGTCGTTGGCACGGTATGCATGGCCACGCCACCGAGGACCGATACACCACCAGCCTCGTAGTTATAGATGTGGCACTTGTCGCCGACAATCACCTCGTCACCACGCTGGCAATGGGCCAATACGCCACACAAGTTGCCTTGGGTACCGCTCGTCACGAGTAGGGCAGCTTCTTTGCCGACTTTGGCTGCTGCGAGGCGCTCGAGTTCATTGACGGTCGGGTCATCGCCATAGACATCGTCGCCAACTGCTGCGTTAAACATCGCCTCGCGCATGGCCGGCGACGGTTTGGTAACGGTATCGCTCCGCAAATCAATCACATTCGTCATCGTGATGCTCCTTAGTATTGGTGTATTCCTATTCTAGCCTGAAAAACGGGCACCGCCGCAGTTGACAATTCGCCACTTCACATATATTATTTAGTTAAACGGTTAACTAACAGAGTGAATACCTGAACGCCCATGGCCACAATCCGTCAGGTTGCCGCACATGCAGGGGTCTCAATTGCCACTGTCTCATATGTGCTCAATGGGCAGGGCTCAATCCCCGCTGAAACGCAGGCGCGGGTCTGGCAGGCAGTTCATGCGTTAGATTACCAACCACGCCACGCGGCCCGCTCAATGCGCGGTCGCAGTCATACCCTCGGGGTATCGATGGCGAGTGGGTTTGACCGTTTGGCCAATCCTGCGACTGCGGAAATGCTCGCTGGCATGGCACACGAGGCCTCGCGACGCGGACTTGGGCTCCTGCTCATCCCTATGAGTGACGATCTCAGCAAACAATGCTTGGTGACGGCACGCAGTGGGCAAGTGGACGGCATTATCGTATGCGACCCCGAGTATCACGATGCGCGCCTCGATGCACTGGCACACGCACTTATTCCGCGTGTGGCCCTTGGCCCCCAAGGTGATGTCTGGGTAGCCAGCGATATCATGCACGGCATGCAACTGGCAATCACGCATCTGCACGCCCTCGGGCATCAGCGGATTGCCCTGATTGCACCCGATCCCGAGCTCGCGAGTAGCGACTGGTACGTGGACGGTTTTTTGAGTGCCCTAGCGGATGTCGGCCTCGAGTTAATCGAGGGTGGCGTGTTAGCAGGGGGGCGCCGCGAGGCAGACGGCGAGGCGGTCATGTCCGAGTTGTTGGCGTTACCTGAGCGACCAACGGCCGTGATTGCAGCAAGCGATGAGTTGGCCTACGGCGCAATGCGCGCCATCCGCGATACCGGGTTACAGGTGGGGCGCGACGTCTCAGTCATCGGATTCGATGATTTACCGCCCGCCGCCTACTTACAACCACCACTCACCGCTATCCGCCAGCCACGGTTTGATATGGGAGTAAGTGCGATTCAGCTCCTCGAGGAGCAAATCAGTGGCCGGTATACACCGCATCAGCCACGATTGCTCGCACCAAAGCTGATGATCCGGGGCAGTAGTGGCCCCAACCGTACGTAATCTGGGCGGGGGAGTCATCCTCCGAATATATTGACCGCGTTCGCTCATAGAGGAGATGCAACAATGGCAGGAATCAAGTTCGATCACGTATGGAAGCGCTTCGGCGACTTCGCCGCCCTCAAAGACCTTAACATCGAAATCAACGACCAAGAGTTCTTGGTGTTGGTCGGCCCATCAGGCTGTGGCAAAACCACCGCCTTGCGCTGCTTGGCCGGTCTCGAGGAGATTACCGACGGTCACATCTACATCGGCGACCGCGACGTTACCGACGTGCCACCCAAAGACCGCGACATCGCCATGGTGTTCCAGAGCTATGCTTTGTACCCACACATGTCGGTCTACGAGAACATGGCCTTCGGTTTGAAGTTGCGCAAGACCCCCAAGGACGAAATCGACCGTCGCGTCAAAGAATCCGCCGAAATGCTCGCCATCGGCCACTTGCTCGACCGCAAACCGAAGGCCCTCTCGGGCGGTCAGCGCCAACGTGTCGCCCTCGGTCGCGCCATCGTGCGCAACCCGGCCGTCTTCTTGATGGACGAGCCTCTTTCAAATCTCGACGCCAAATTGCGCGTACAGACTCGTGCCGAAATCTCGAAGTTGCACCAGCGCCTCAAGACCACCTTCATCTACGTGACCCACGACCAAACCGAGGCCATGACGATGGGTACCCGCATTGCCGTCATGAAGGACGGCGTGTTGCAACAGCTCGACACCCCACAGAACTTGTACGACAACCCAGCCAACATGTTTGTAGCCGGCTTCATCGGTTCACCATCAATGAACTTCTTCGAAGCCAATGTCGGCCGTGGTAACGGTGGCTTGGTCGTCGACATGGGCCCGTTCAGCTTGCCAGTGCCTGCATCGATTGCGGGCAAGCTTGAGTCCCACGTCGGCAAGTCGGTGTACTTTGGCATCCGCCCCGAGAACATCCACGACGAGAACTACGTACCACGTGGCGTCGAGGAGAATGCCCGCCTCAATGCCCGCGTCACCGTCCGTGAGCCACTCGGGAGCGAGGTCTACGCCTTCGTTGAGAACGGCGGCAAGGAGATGGTCACCCGTCTCGACCCACGCACCAGTGCCTCAATCAACAACAACATCTCGTTGGTGGTTGACATGTCCAAGATGCACGTCTTCGATCGCGACAGCGAGAAGGCAGTCGTCTAATCAGACACATAAACACCCCCGAGTCATGTATGACTCGGGGGTGTTTGTTTTGTATTACTGCGACTTTTCGATGACAGGCGCAATCACCACAGGGATAATCCGTTCATCGACCCGTACACCCTCAATCAAAATCTCAGCACCTTCGGCCAAGCGAATCGGCGCATCATCACCATTCCATGCTGGCCAAAACCCACGACTTTGATCGGGCTGATATTGATCGTGGATGTAGGTACCATCTGGATGCGTGTGCAAATGGCCAACCAAGCGAATCAGGCGATGAATATCGTGATGCACCACCGTCTGCTCACGCATATCTGTGTCAATGTGACTGACGTTTTCGATGACCCCATGACGAAACTCACCGGTGACCACCGCTGGCACATAGCGAATACCATCGGCATCGCGCCACGGTAACAGTTGTTGCTGCATCCACGGCAACATCATCGGGTAGCGTTGTGCTGACACCTGTACTGGCACATCAGGCATGGTTACCACATGCGCCACCAACCATACCTGATTTGACTGAATCACAATCGCACCTGCAACCGAGACTGCACGCCCTTCGTATGTCGACAATTGCGCCACAGGAATGGGGGCTGGGTTGCCACACCCCGTCAGGCTCAACAGCATCACCCACCACAATACCCAGCGCAGATGCCAGCGTGACATCACACCGACTCCACTGTTGATTGTTGCAATCGACGCCCACGTTGCCACAACACCATGATAATCGGTGTGGTCGTCAGCACAATTGCCAGCATGTTAAGCACCGAAAAGCCGAGCCCCGCCAAAATAAAACCGCTACTTAGACTACCAAACGCCGATGCAAGATTTACGGTTAATTCCACACCACCTTGGTAGCGACCACGCTCACTCGGCACAAGATTATCAGCGAGTAATGACGAACCGCCAATGTAACTCATGTTCCAGCCCCAACCAACCAAGAACAACCCGATGGCGATTGGCAAGGTATCTGTCCAAATTGGTGCTACGATGTTACCGGCAATCATAATCAGTGCACCAAGCACTACTACGGCATTGCGACCAAAGCGATCGGCTATGGTCCCCGTCAAAAACGACAAACCATACATGCCGAGCGTATGCGCCATAATCACCAACGAGATATCCGCCAATGGGTGATTGTAATGATTCATATGTAACGACGTAACCGTCATCACGAGCACCATCATCGCTTGACCGATTAGCATCGACAATGCAGCGAGTTGTACACCCGGCAGACGCACAATCTCACCCCATGGGCGGGCAGCAGCCGGCGGTGGATCGTCGTCTTTTTTGAGGGCATCGGCGATGATACGGCCGATATCACGCGGGTCAGGCCGCAAAAAGAGCCAAATCAAGATGCCTGACATCAAAAACAACACGGCGCCACCAATCATCGGACCGGCTAACACCTCAAACCCGAACATCGACTGCACTAAGTTGCCGAGTGGGGCAACGAGCAATGGCCCACCCACGGCACCAACGGTACCAGCAAAGACAACCGTACTAATGGCACGTGCTCGTGCCTCGGGCAAATTAGCATCAGCCGCTGCATAGCGGCTTTGGTCAACTGCACCACGTGCGCCACCAATAAAGAGGAGTCCCAACAAAAAGATGAAAAACGATTGTGTCACAATGGCATATCCGCCAATTGCCATGCCAATGCTCCCCAAAAAGAAGCCAAGCGATAATCCAGGACGACGACCAATCTTTTGCATGAGCATACCCGCTGGATATGATGCAAGCGCCGCGCCTATTAACAACAATGTGCCAGGCACACCTGCAAGGACATCGCTCCCACCCAACTTTGCGCCGATAATTGGATTTACCGTCGCATTCGAAATCAGCGCAGCCGAACCAAAACTCTGGGTGACAAACAACATGGTCGCAATGCGCTGACCAATCTTGGGATCGACAATCGGAGTTGTACTCATGAACTCAATGACCTTCGTGCTACGCTGGATTACTGTTCTGGCGGAATGGGAACAATCCAATAGATACCTTCGTTATTATGTTCAGCACTCCATCCAGTGCCTTCATCATGTTTAATATGCCACCACACATACCCGTCTGCCAATATCGGCCCCTCTATAACCTCAACAATCTGATTATCACGTACATATGCCACAACCTTGGCATTCGTCGATGGCGAAATACGCATACGCAACGGATTCCCTTCGGTGTTCTGCACGCGCGCCGGCTTGCCTTTCTGCAACACAAGTGGCTCAGGCGTTGGTGGAATTGGCGTATTTGTGGCAAACACCATCACACTAGCCGCAGGCAACGTCGGCAATACCACCGGCGTCGCTTTGGGTAGAACAGGTTGAATCACCGTGGTCGTCGTAAAATAATAAATCACAAACCCGATGCTCACTAGTCCCACCACAAATATCGAATTGAAGAACATACGCCGCACGTCAATCACCGGTATGGCACCAGTCTTGCGCATGCGACGACGCGTTTGATCGTACCCTTGTCGATACGGCTCGTAATGACGATAATAGAAGGGGTGCGGATCGCCCATATAGGCATCCGCCACACCCCGTTCAAACATCTCATCGGTATCCATGTGTGCCCTCCATCATCGCCATTATTATAGCAGTGGCAACAAGCATATTCGTTGGCATCACATACTAAATTCACGCCACAAGCGCACAAGTTCTTTTTGGGGTTGATAGGCATAGCGCTCACTATCAAACGCATCATGCGCAGTCCCCACCGTCTGCCAGTCGCGCATCAGTACATCGATGTGGCCCATTACACTATCTGATACTTCCGCAGCACGCGCATCTCGGTCACCATCAACTCCTACATGCCACCCATGCGGATACACAATCCCCGCCACACCACGTCGGTGCATGACCTCCACGTGCATGTGCCATGCATCGATCAACTGTGCCTCAGTCAAAACCGGCACTGCCAGTGGCCGATCATACCAGCGCACCGACTGCCAGCCCGACACGCTCCCACACATCAGTGGATGCATGCCAATCACGGTAGGGCGTTGCGTTATCCCTGCCACAACATACGCCAAAAACTGCATCGGCAATATGGGCAATCGGCGTTGCCGATACGGCAATATGGGCATCGCCGTATCAACACAGACTATATCCACCTCGCGGCCGGCGATTGTCGCATCTAAGCCGTGCCCGAGCAACTGTGGCGCATCGATCTGGGTCATCACCACAGCACCTGCATGTACCTTACGTGCCAAGGCTATCAACTCCTGCCACCAGACCTGGGCCACTGCTGGCGCTATATCAGCCAAGTAACTCCAACCCGGTGCCAATAACCAATGACGCGCCGCAGGATGACCTGCAAAGTATCCCATCACGACACGAATCAGCTCACGTTGTCCATCGCGATAGGTATCAGTACGATAGGGATTGGCGAGCTGTAGGCGTCGTAGCGCTCCGTTTATTCGCACGGATCCCCCACGTCGATAAATCGGCGCAGTGGTACGCCCTTGCAACCATCCCACCACGTCAGCCGTGTTATGCCAATCAGGTAATTCAAGTTGCCCCATATACCCCGCAGTTAGGAGCATTGTAACCGCGCCTAAGCCCACGCGATGCGCGGCATCATAACAGGTCTCGAGTGTCTCCATCACCACCCGATCAATCTGCATTGGCCGCGGTTGAAGCCGGAACCATGCAGGGCTCAGCACCACATGCGTCAGTCCACGCTCAGCCAACTGGGCAATATCCTCACGCAGACGCCCTTTGTCCGCAGACAACCAGTTCATATGATACGGGATTGCCTTGATTGGCCTGTCTGTCATTCCGTTCTTCCCTTAGTATCAATTAATAGTTCATTGTAGCGAGTTTTGTGCCCTACTATCCACAAAAAACAGTGGTGACGAACACTCGCCACCACTGTACACCAGTCGATTGTAGTGCCATTACGGCGTTGTCTCTTTGGGTCCGGTGCCGCGCAGGTAAACATCCGGCCATGGTTTGAACGTCGTGGCAAACTCTTCATCCGGCAACGTCTTACCATCTTTGGTAATCGTACGGTAGACTACTACATTCATACCGTCTTTGGCTTTGTCGGACTGCTTCACTGTGCCAATGGGGAGCGTCGGATCATCAACGTACACCGGATCTTTCGGCGCCGGCGTCGTACCAACGATCTTGGGATCCGTCACCGCCACACTCCGCCCACTCGCCACACCGCGCAACTGAATATCAAGAATCTGCTGTTGCTCATCAATCGTCGCATCAACCAACATCCAATGTTCAGTATCATTGACGAAACGTAAGTCAAGCTCGCCCGTAAAAATCGCCGCATCAAGGCCCGGACCATTCACATCGGGAAACGCATATGCGTCATACCAACTAATATAAAACGGATGCGCATGCCACTCTTTGAACGGCAATCCCGCATAAAAGGCCGCCCGGAATAACGACGTCGACACCTGACACACACCACCCCCCCACTCGAGTTGTGTCCGATTGCCAATTACTGCATACCCCTGCACAAACCCGTTGGCCTCGTCAATCTCACCGACCTCAGTATTGAACGAGAACTCGGCCCCTGGCGCAATTAACACACCATTTATCCGGGCAACGCCAGCCTTGATGTTGGTAATCCGGTAATCCGCCGACCCCACAAAACTACTGCGCCCAGTGCTCAAGACATCCACAAATGTCAACTGATTCAATGCTTGCGGATTTAACTGTGGCTCTACTGCAATAGTGGGCAGCTCAACAATACGCTCAGTACCATACAACGCATCCCCAATCGCTTGCACCGCGGCCGCGCGATCCAGACGCACCCCACGTTGCCCAGGTGTCACCACCTCGACCGTATTATTGCGCCAACGCACGCGTGGCTCGACGCTCGGACTATCAACGCGTTGCGCGAGTCGCTCCACCTCGAGTGCGATTGCCTGTGCATCAGGTCGCACCTTCACATTGCCAGTGACATCCTTTTCGCTGACAATCAATGATGCCAAACGATCACGCTCCCAGGTCCAACTCTGGGCTGCATGACGCACCACCAAAGGTGACCCCAAAAACCGCTCGACCTCTTGGGCACTCTTATCGAGCACCGCAGCATCAAGACGTGGTGCTATCTCACGCGAGCGCAAGGTGACCGTCATCGGCGTGGTCGCCGTCAGTGCGTTATAAATATCGACCATGGTCTCGTCGACCAAAATCTGTCGTCCAGTTTGCGCAGGAACCATCATCGTAGCTCCTGTCTGCGGATCAATCAACAAATCTGCCGCGCGCACCGGCTGATCTACTTGATTACTCAACGTCACCAGGTATTGCTGCATCCGCGACCCATTAATCACCAAATGCGGACCAACATCCAACACGCCATTCTGGCGCGCCCACCAGTTGCGCACCCAACGCTCAAGGTTGACATCCGTCGTCAGCCCGAGCAAATCATTACTCGTCTGCCGGATATTTAACGACACCCCGAGCTCACTCGCACTCGGACGCCACGCACGATCTTGATAAACTAACGTCACCGGCTGCGCCAAAAACGCCTCGTAGCGCGCTGCCACTGCCTCGTCTAACATCTCTCGCGTCATACCCTCCATCGATTGCCCTTGCAGGGTCACACCAATCTCAACCGCGCGCTCTGATGAAGGGAACACATACGGCGTGATAAACGCTAACACCACCACTACCAGCCCAATCCATAAGGCTGGTTGGGTCACAGTCGGTAACATGATTGTTGCCGTGCTTGGTGCAGGTCGCTTGGGCACCCCAATGACCACATCTTCAATATTGCCCGGCTTTTGATTTTGCGGTGGTGTGTACCCACGCCGCCGCCGTTCAATTGGCCCGTACCTGTTGATGTATCGGTCTGGCATCGTCGTCGATCAACTGTGCGCTATTACATAGATTTCTACTACGCATGGTAGCATTTTTATGACAATATTGTCAATATTATGTAGTACTACTTTTTGTCGTAAAAACCCGTACACCCGATTTTTTATGCCAATAATAGCTGACGGGTTCGCCAAAACAACTACGCCACCACGCACATGCCGTGCACAGTGGCGTGTATCCCACCCATGCGCTGTACTAATCGACAATCGCCACAAACCGCCCCTCAGCATCGCGCTGTATCGTGCGCACGCCTACCACAGCATCATGATTAATCGGGCCATAGATATGTGGGAACAATGGCGCTAACGTATCGCCTGGTGTTGGAGCCTCCCATTTAAGTTCGCTCGTCAAGCGCTCGGTCTCAATAATGAGCAATTGAAAATCGCCGGCTACTCCCGTATAAAACCGATTGGCCACCTTAAGCATTAACTCATCACCGGCAGTGCAATGCACAAAGCCATCTTTCTCATAATCAGCCGGGAGATAGGCACGATCAGTTGGCCAATCGCGCCAGCGTGCAGCGGGCACCATGTGATAAATCTGCGTCATGTTCCGTTCCTTCCTGTCAGCACAAATAACAACAGGGGTGGCCATATGCCACCCCTGTCCATCACATCCTCAATTAGAACTCGCCCATGACCCGGGCAAATGCCTCGCGGCTTGGGCGCAACTGCGCATCATCTTGATAAGCCAGTGGCGTATCAATCAGTTGCATCGTCTGTTGTAGGGTTGGACGAGTCTCGTTGATATAAATCAACCCGGTCACGAACTCATTCTTGTTGCGGGCCTCTTCCATCAACTGAATAGCCTGCCAGCGATTGGTCGGATCGTAATCACGATCAAGTTTGCGCAACTTAATCATCGGGCCATCGTGGAGCTTGACCATCTGCTCGCTACCGGGCTCATAGTCAACCTGCACTTCTTCGTAGCTTTGAATGAACGTAATATCCTGGATGCGCTCTTCGTTTTGCTTGCCGTAGCCGTAGCTCTTGGTCGAGTCATCCTGGTTATTAAACGTCACACATGGGCTGATAATGTCGATGACCGCCGTCCCCTCAAAGCTCATCGCCGCCTTGAGCAACTCGCGCACTTGCTTGGCATCACCGGCAAACGAGCGCGCCACAAAGCCACAATCGGCAGCCAAGGCCTCGACACAAATGTCGATTGGTGGCAACTCATTGGTACCGGCATACTTCAAGTTTTGGCCGATATCGGCGGTGGCCGAGTGCTGACCTTTGGTCAATCCATACACACCGTTATTCTCGACGATATACACAATCGGCACATTACGGCGCATCATGTGCTTGAACTGCCCGAGCCCGATACTACCCGTATCGCCATCGCCGCTGACGCCGATTGGCAACACCGTGCGGTTGGCCAAGGCCACGCCCGTGCTGACTGATGGCATACGGCCATGGAGCGTGTTGAAGCCAAATGAGCGATTGAGGAAGTAGGCCGGCGTCTTGCTCGAACAGCCGATACCACTCATCTTGACCACCTGACGCGGGTCAAGTGATAAGTCATAACATGCCGCAATAATCTGGCTTGTCACCGAGTTGTGACCACACCCGGCACATAACGTCGAGGTACCACCTTGATAATCTTGGGTCGTCAAGCCAATCCGGTTGGTTGGACGATTCGTTGTTGTTGTCATATCTATCTACCTCGTGGTTGCTGATTACAACGCATTGCGATGCTGAAGAATTCGATTCAAGACAAACACTGCCGTCAATGGCAAGCCGTCACACAAGTTGACCGGACGCATCTTGCCAGCATGCACTGGGGCATGTGCCGCCAAGAGTTGCATCATCTGGCTATCTTGGTTCAACTCGACCACATACACCTCGTCGTATTGCGCCATAAACGCCGTCACGTCGTCGTTCAGTGGCAATGCTCGCACGCGCATGTACGAGCTCTCAACGCCGTGTGCCCGCAAGTAATCGCGCGCCTCACGCACGGCATCATGCGTTGAGCCATAGGCGATAATCCCCACGCGCGCACCAGGTACATGCTCGACGACCGGCGCTGGCACCAATGTGCGTGCCGTGTTGTGCTTGCGCGTCAAGCGATCCATGTTGCGCTGCCAGTCGTCGTTGCGCTCGCTGTACACGGCGTTTTCGTTGTGGCCGGTGCCGCGCCCGAGCCAGGCCGCCCGTGGATGTTGGTTGCCCAAAATCGTGCGGTAGGTGATTCCATCGCCGTCAATGTCACGGTAGCGCCCCCACGAGCCTTTCTCGGCCAAGAACGCCTCGAAGGCCTCGGTGTTGAGCACTTTACCACGGTCCAACGGTTGCTCTGGGTAGGTGAATGGATCGGTCATCCAGTTGTTCATGCCCAAATCGAGATCGCTCAAAACCATCACGGGTGTCTGCAAGCGATCTGCGAGATCAAACGCCGTGCCAGCGAACTCAAAACACTCAGTCATTGAGCCGGGCAACAAACAGACATGCTGACTATCGCCATGCCCCAAATAGTAGGCTGACAGAATATCGCCTTGGGAGACACGCGTCGGCAGACCGGTTGACGGCCCCATGCGCATGATGTCCCAAATCACAATCGGCACTTCGGCAAAATACGCCAAGCCACCAAACTCGTTCATCAACGAGATACCAGGGCCCGAGGTGGCCGTCATAGCTCGACACCCCGCCCAGCCAGCACCCACAATAATACCAGCCGCAGCGAGCTCATCTTCGGCCTGCACAATCGCATAGTTGACTTTGCCATCGACCGCTGGACGCAACTTGGGCGCATACTCGGTAATCGCATCAACCAAGCTGGTTGATGGTGTAATCGGATACCAAGCAACCACGGATACGCCACTCACCACAGAGCCAATCCCCGCAGCCGTGTTGCCGTCAATCAACATCTGGCCACTCGTCATGTTAAGCGGCGCAACACTGAACGGATCCTGCTTGGGCAGGTTATTGCGCGTATACTCGATTGCTGAGTCAACCATGGCAAGGTTCAAATCAACTGCTTTGCGCTTACCATTAAAGTGGTGCATCAACGCCGCTTCGATTTCGGCACGATCGATGCTGAGGAGTTCAGTCAACGCACCAACATATGCCATATTGGCGAGATAGTCACGCAAGTTCTGTGGTGGATTGATTTGCTTGACCAACTCTTTGACGGGCAGTGGATAGTAAATGACATCACTGCGTGGGTTGGCAAACTTCAGATCATCAGGGTGGACGCACACGCCGCCACTCGGCAGCTTTGCTAAGTCCTCTTCGGACGTGCGTGGATTAAACGCAACCAGAATTTCGGCCTGCTCACGCCGTGCCGTATACCCTTGATGGCTGACGCGGATGGTGTACCACGTCGGCAGACCTTGAATGTTTGATGGGAACAGGTTTTTGCCGCTGACCGAAATACCCATCTTAAAGATAGCGCGAATCAGCGTATTATTGGCAGTCTGACTGCCCGAGCCGTTTTCGGTGGCTGCCACAATTGAAAAGTCGTTGACAATTGGCACCCGTGGATCAATCATTGATGGTGTGACGCCGGTGTCGGTGGTGGTCATGCCAAACTCCCGTTACAGAGCAAAATTGCGCTAGCAATTATAGCATATGCGGACACGCCAGCTGTATTCACCCACAAAACACACAACCCCCATGCATCCTCAAACCGAAGATGCATGGGGGATTACCCAAATCCGCTTATTCTTCGTCGTTCCCCAACACCAACGTAAACCCAAAGCGATGGCGACGCGACAAAATCTTGTACTGATCGAGCGTATCCGGCCCACAACTCCCCGTACCCACACCGCGATGCACGTGATCGATAATCACCGTAATGAAATTGTTGGGCACCAAGTCAACAGTATGTGTTGCCGCAAAAAGCTGGGCCGGTGTAAATCGACTTGCCGAGAACTGGAATGGTTCATCGCCAATAATCTGCAACTGACTACCTCGATTGTTATCAAACTGCACCTTGGTCACATCACAACGCAAACCGTGTTCTTGTGGCATGATGTACGGCACATAAAAGTCATCAACATCGTGTTCATAACACCCAATCACTGCGCTCGCCTTGCGATCAGGGTAGTTCTCCCATGGACCACGACCCAACCAACTCACCGTACGGTACTGCAAGGGGATATCCATGGCAATACCAACGCGCGGCACATCAATCAGCTCCTCACCGAGTTTAATGTAGTGCTCAATATGCAGGCTCCCGTCGCCATTCATCGTGAATGTCTGGGTATGTCGGGCATCACTACTCTGTCCGCGCCCACTCCCCCGATAGGTAAAGCTCAAGCGCGCACCGATTTGATCGATATCGGTCAACGCCATCTGAATATTGTCGAGCCCGAGCAACCGCCAGTTGGGCAACAACTTAGACGGGTGATTTGGCCACAACTTAAGACCATCATTGTCGAGAGCAGCGCGCCACAACTGCATCTTGGGACCTTGCGCAATAAAGTTGCGCCGTGGTGTGCCATACGAAATCAGCGTGCCGGTCTTGGCGTCGAACCGCGCCTTGACACGCCCCACCTGCAACAGAATCTCATCATCATCGCGCTTCACACGACCACCACGCGTACGAGGATAGCCTAGTGTGGCAGCCGCCTGAATCTGATGCTGATCCCATGCCACTTCGTGACGAATCGGGCTATGCGCATTTGAACGACGGCGTCTGAATCGGAACGTGATGGTAATCAGTGATTCAGGGTAAGCCGCCTGAATCGCATTCAAGTGTGATACCTGTACCTCACGCATGCTCTGTGGCTCAAGCCCGCGAATGTTAATGTTGCCCTCGGCAACCTCTTGGCCATCCGCCTCAATGACGTATTCACCACTTAAATCATCAAGATTGGTGAAGTAGCGTCGATTAAAGACTCGGTATAACCCACTTACACCCTCAACCGGCGTCACTTTGACAGGACGCGCAAGATACCTATATTCGTAGAGTGCTGGGTGCGGTGTACGATCGGGCCATATCATTCCATCAGCACAGAAATTCACATCGTTCGGGGTATCGCCAAAGTCACCACCATACGCCCAATACGTCTGGCCATCGGCAGTCTCTTGACGAATGCCATGATCAACCCACTCCCAAATGAATCCACCCTGCAACCCTGGCAACGCCTCAAATGCCGCAAAGTGTTCGGCAAGCGTACCATTGCTATTCCCCATAGCATGCGAGTATTCACACAAAATCAATGGGCGTGAATCATGTGCACCATCCTTGGACCAGGCAATGATGCTGTCAAGTGTTGGATACATCGGACAAATCAAATCCGTGGCTAGATGCCCTTGATCCCAATCACGGTTAAACTCACGTGCAATCGCCCCTTCGTAGTGCAACACACGACTTGGATCCGCATGACGCACCCAACCCGCAGCCGCATCATGATTCGGGCCGTAGCCACTTTCATTACCTAACGACCACGCAATAATCGACGGGTGGTTTTTGTCGCGCTCAACCATGTTGCGCACCCGATCCACAAAGGCCTCGGTGTAACGTGGGTCGCGACACATATCCAAATAAAATCCATGTGACTCAATATTGGCTTCATCAATCACATATAGGCCATATTCATCACACAAATCATAAAACGCCGGATCATTCGGGTAGTGCGAGCAACGCACCGCATTCACGTTGAACTGCTTCATCAGCTGCACGTCGCGTTCCATCAACTCACGACTGATGGCGCGCCCATGACGATCATCGTGGTCATGGCGATTCACACCGTTGATTTGAATCGGCATACCATTAATCAATAGTTGGCGATCGCGCACTTTGACATCACGAAAGCCTGTGCGCACGCGATAATATTCAATGCCACTCGCCGAATGGAACGTCACAATCACCGTGTACAAATTCGGCGTTTCGTGGCTCCAACACTCGACACGCTTGAGTCCAGTCTGCATCACCACCTGATCAACCGCATTTGTACGTGCCCCCCACTTATCAAATACGATTTGTGGCGCAATCTCCATCGGCATGCCCAAGCATGGTTTGTCGTCGGGGTCATACAGCTGCATCGACACATGCCAATCCGTACGAATGTCGCCAGGCGTATTGGCCAGCACTTTCACTGTCAGCGTCCCCCCGCGATACTCACTATCGGGCTCTGCCAACACCTGAATGTCGCGCAAATATGGCGCACTCGTGCTATACAACCAAACATCGCGAGGAATACCCGCATGCCACCATTGATCTTGATCTTCGATGTAGGCGGCATCTGACCAGCGCACCACAATAGCCATTAGTTCGTGCGTTGCACCAGGCGTGACAAATGCACTAATATCGAACTCTGCCGGTGTGCGTGCATCCTTACTCATACCTACCGCACGGCCATCAACATAGACGCACAACATCCCCTCGACGCCAGCGAAGTGGATAATCACGCGGCGATTCGCCCAGTTGCTCGGCACTGTCATTGAACGACGGTAGACGCCGACCGGGTTGTCTGCAGGGACCTCGGGTGGTGTATTATCGAACGGCATGCGAATGTTGAGATACTGCGGCCGCTCGAATCCCAGCATTGTCCACAGACTCGGCACATGTACCTCGTGCCATGATGTTGCCGCTATCGCCGCCGGCGTTGTCGCTGCCGGATGATCAAGCAAACTAAACTTCCAGGTACCACTGAGTGATATCACCCATGGCGACGCACTGATATCACCGCTATAGGCACTCTGTTCATCGGCAAAAGGGAACAACGTCGCATGCGGTGCCAAGCGATTAATACCGGTCAACGATGGGTTTTGCCACGTCGGTGTATTGCCCAAAAACAACAATTCAAGTGGTATGGTACTGTGTGCTGTCATTAGCTACTCATTTCACTCACATGGGTGTGTGCAACTGCACGTCCGTTACGCGCGTGTCCGCACATTTAGGCCGAGAATACTGAGAAAGAGACTCGTGAACCCCACTTGACCTGCCAAGATAATCGTGACCGCACCAAACACCGTTTGTCGGGCACTTTGACTCGGATCTAGGTTCTGGAATGCCACCTCTTGCCACATACCAAACACTCGGGCAATCATGACACACCCAATCACTAACAACACCAACGCCACAATTAAGCCATACTCCAGCGTCAACACACTGCTGAGCTTGGCAAAGCGAGACGTCTGCGGAAGCAATCCTGTGGCAACCATGTACTTTTTGGCCATTAAGCCAAAAAGTGCCAACTGCACACCCGACAACAAGCCGATTGCGGCAACGACCAACGTGTTAATGTCGAGCGTCACACTCCCTACCTGCTGGGCGCCAGGGAGCAACCAGAGCATACCAAGCGCACCTAATACGCTGAACAGTCCGCCAGGCAACAAGAACACCCAATCTGGGGCATACGCCAACATGAAGCGCAAATGACGCCACCCATCACGCCACGTACGCAGGTGCGGTGGGCGTGAACGGCCATCCTTGTAGAGCGTAATCGGCACTTCCTCGATCCGGAGTCCGAACAACGCCGCTTTGATGACCATCTCGCTGGCATACTCCATACCACTTGTCTGTAGTTGAATGCGCTCCCATGCTGATTTGCGGAACGCCCGTAAACCACAATGAAAATCGCCGACATCCGAGTTAAACAGCGTGCGCCCCAACCAACTCAACACCGGGTTACCTAACCACTGGTGGAGCCACGGCATGGCACCCGGCATAATCCGCCCCGCAAACCGGTTCCCCATTACGAGGTCAGCTCCAGCACGCAATCGCACCAAAAACTCATCGATGGCGCCGATATCATAACTATCATCAGCGTCACCCATCACCACAAACTCTGCGGTGGCAGCAGTAACGCCACCATGTAACGCAGCCCCGTATCCACGTTGAGGCACTGGTACAACTCGAGCACCCTCTCGTACAGCGATCTCCTGCGAGCCATCGCTACTGCCGTTATCGGCAACGATGATCTCACCGGCAATCCCCAGTCGAGTAAACCCCGCCTGCGTCTTGCGGATAACCTGTGCGAGCGTTTCAGCCTCGTTTAAACAGGGAATTACCACCGAAATTTCGGGTACTGTCATACCGACACTCCCACACGTGTCTTTACAATACACATGTGTATAAATATATTAACAAACATGAAAAAATATGCAATAACATTCGCAAAGGACATCACAATTAACGATTGTCACCATCACCACCGATAGCACCACGCTCTAGGCGGTCATAGAGTTTCGTCAAATTGGTGCTTGCCACGTCCTCAAGTGTAATGTCGAGCTCAGTACAAATCTGTGCCAAATACCACAGCACATCACCCAGTTCGTGCTTGAGCGCCTCGCGGTCTGCATCACTAATGACACCAGCGCGATCGCGAAAAATCTTTTTGACCTTGCCCGCAACCTCGCCAGCCTCGTTCGCTAATCCGAGTGTGGGATAGACAATCGCATGATCGGTTTTGATGAGGCTCCAGGTGCGGCGTGATGCCGTTTGATAATCGTTGAGTCTCTCGACCTGCATTGACCACTCCTTACCCTAGCGACAGTAGCGCATCTGCACAAACAAAATGGCGCGGACGGCGGGACTCGAACCCACGACCAACGGTTTAGAAGACCGCTGCTCTAATCCACTGAGCTACGCCCGCATATTCATAACAATTCAACAGGCTAAATATACCATATTTTATTGGTTTTGCCGGGATTTATTCAATAATTTCGTGCAATTTTTATGTTATTTTCACAAATAATCATTCACACAATCCGTATAAACATACAATCCACATGAATTTCATCAACATCATCAACACATCCATGCCTCAGACGGCAAATCGTGTACGTTTGATAGCTTTTGACAGTGATTTGCAGGGTATTGGCAGTTGTAAATTAGTACCATACAAAGTATCAACATTAGACATCTGCGTACACTAAGGGATATCAGATGCCAAACCGTGAATCACGTATTGAGGGATTCTATCGTCTCTCGCCGAATCAGCGCCTACACAAAGTCAGCGAATTTGCCATGTTCGATGACCAACAAACCACCGCACTCCACGGTGGGCAACTCGGCATCGACCGGGCTGACAAAATGATCGAGAACGTTATCGGCACCTACGAGCTTCCACTCGGTGTCGCCACCAACTTTACTATCAACGGTCGCGACCGCCTTGTTCCAATGGTCGTCGAGGAGCCATCCATCGTGGCAGGCGCAAGCTATGCGGCGCGCATGGCGCGTGAGAGTGGCGGGTTCGTGGCATCGCACACAGACCCAATTATGATTGGGCAAATCCAGCTCATCAACATCCGCGACATGCACCAAGCCCAGTCAGCAATTGCAGCGGCGCGTATGCGCTTAATTGAGCACGCCAATCGTCAAAGTCAAAGCATGGTTGCACGTGGTGGTGGCGCTCGTGACATCGAGATTCACCCGTTTGCCGGCACACCGATGGGACCAATGCTGGTCGTGCATCTGCTCATTGACTGCCGTGATGCGATGGGGGCCAATGCCATCAACACCATGTGCGAGTCGGTCGCACCAATTCTCGAGGAGTTGAGCGGTGGCCAAGCGATGTTGCGTATCTTGTCCAATTTGACCGACCGCCGCCTTGCCACTGCCAAAGTGCGGATTGCCCCCAAATCGCTCGAGCGCGACGGCATCAGTGGAGATGAGGTCATTGAGCGAATTTTGTGGGCCCACGCCTTTGCCGTCGTCGATCCATATCGTGCTACCACCCACAACAAAGGCATCATGAACGGCATCGATCCCGTCATCATTGCCACTGGTAATGACTGGCGCGCCATCGAGGCCGGCGCACATGCCTGGGCAAGTCGCAATGGCCGCTATACCTCACTGAGTCACTGGGAGCGCGACAACGATGGCTATCTGTGTGGTGAGTTAACCATGCCACTTGCCGTCGGAATTGTCGGGGGGGCAACCCGCGTCCACCCCACCGCCCAAAGTGCATTAGCATTGCTCGATATTACCAGTGCCGGTGAGCTAGCCGAGGTCTGTGTGTGCGCCGGATTGGCCTCAAATCTCGCCGCCATGCGGGCTCTCGCCACCGAGGGTATTCAGCGCGGACATATGGCCTTGCACGCTCGCCAAGTGGCTATGGCGGCTGGTGCCGAAGGTGACGAGGTGTCGGCAGTTTCTCAACAGATGATTCGCGAGCAACGCATCAAACCAGCCGCCGCCCAAGAGATTCTGGCCATGCTGCGTGGTACATATGCTGACGCCAATTTAGCCTAACACAACGCGCATTTTTACCCCACACGACACTGCCGTCGTCCGCTGGGTTTTATCTCATATCGCACATGCTGGATGAAGGAGTGTTATGAAGCCCAATCGATCGGTTGGCATTGTGGGATACGGCGCATATGTGCCCCGCTACCGCATTGCCGCCAAAGAGATATCACGCGTCTGGACTGACGGTCATGGTGGCGTCCCTGTAGCATCCAAAAGCGTACCTGGCCCCGACGAGGACGTGATTACCATGTCAATCGAGGCGGCACGCAACGCCATCAAGCGGAGCACCATCGCCCCCCAAGATCTCACAGCCGTATGGATTGGCAGTGAATCACATCCGTACAGCGTCAAACCATCGGGCACGATTGTGGCTGATGCCCTCGGTGCCACACCATTTGTCAGCAGTGCCGACTTTGAGTTCGCCTGCAAAGCTGGATCCGAGGCATTAACTGCTGGCATGGGCATTGTGGGCAGTGGCATGGGCCAGTACGTCATGGCCATCGGTGCCGATACTGCCCAAGGTCGCCCAGGCGATGCACTCGAGTACACCGCCGCCGCTGGCGCCGCTGCATTAATTGTGGGCCCAGCCAGCGACAGCATTGCGATCATCGAAGAGACCGTATCGTATGTGACTGACACGCCGGATTTCTTCCGGCGCGCCGATCGACCCTACCCAGTCCACGGCAATCGATTCACCGGCGAGCCGGCCTATTTCACCCAAGTACGGAGCGCAACCCACGCCCTAATGCAACAGCTCGGCATCAGCCCGGGTGACATCACACATGCGGTTTTCCATCAACCCAATGCACGATTCCCACAAGCAGTTGCCAAGCAACTCGGCTTTAGCACTGAGCAGGTGCAGACCGGCTTGTTGGCAAACCGGATTGGCAATACCTATTCAGCGGCTGCCTTGCTCGGACTCACGGCAGTGTTTGATGTTGCCCAACCAGGTGACACCATTTTGATGGCCAGCTACGGCTCGGGTGCAGGCTCAGATGCCTACGTGATGCGCGTGACAGATGCCATTCTTGAGCGCCGCGATCGCGCCACCAAGACACTCCGCTATGTCGAACGTGAGTATTTTGTCGATTATGCAGTCTACGCCAAATGGCGCGACAAATTGGTAATGGGGTAAGGCATGCGACCTGTATATATTGCTGGCACCGGCATGACCGCCGTCGCCGAACATTGGACTCGAACCGCCCTCTCATTGGCCAGTGATGCCGCGCGTCAGGCCCTGAGTCGCAGTACAATCCCACATATTGACGCACTCTATCTTGCGAACGGCAGTAGTGCGCCACTCGGCCTCCACCAGAATTTTGCACCGGCTGTGGCGCACGAGCTCGGGCTCACCGGAATTGAGGCCATCTCATTTGAGTCAGCTGGCGCTGCCGGTGGGTTAGCTATTCGTCAAGCCGCCATGGCGGTAGCAGCCGGATTGGCCGATGCGATTCTGGTCGTAGGCGTCGAGAAAGTCAGCGACTTCCTTGATGAGCACCGCGAAGAGTCGTTAGCCCTGACCAGTGACACCGATTGGGAGTCACTCCACGGCGTTACCCTCACGACACAATGGGCGATGTTAATGCGCAAATACATGCACGATTATGCCGTCGGTATCAGTGACTTTGCGCCGTTCCCGGTCAACGCACATGCCAATGCCGTCGCCAACAAACAAGCGCTATACCGCTTTGCCATCAATGCCGACAAACTCAAAGATGCCAGCATGATTGCCGACCCACTGAGTCTGCTCGACAGTTCAACCATCGCCGATGGTGCCGCTGCGGTCCTGATTAGCGCCACACCAGCATCTGATGGCCCTGCAGTACGGCTGCTCGGCAGTGGCGTCGCCAGTGCACCAGTGGCGCTCCACGACCGCGACGATTTACTTGATTTGACGGCAGTCCGTCAATCCAGTCAACGTGCACTGGCAGCTGCCGGTATTGATGCCAACCAAGTTCAGGCATTTGATCTATACGACCCACACGGCATAGCCGCCGTCTTAGCCTTTGAGGCGATGGGATATGCGGCCAAGGGCACAGGGACACAGCTCGGCGCCAGTAACGCTATCCGTCCTGGCGGCAGTGTTCCCCTGGCATTGAGTGGTGGCTGTAAGGCTCGTGGTGATGTGTTTGGCGCACTCGGTGTCTACCAAATCGCCGAACTCACGGCTCAGTTACGCCAGACTGCGCCAACCCAGGTAGATAACTGTCAATTCGCTCTGGCACAGTCCATGGCGGGCATCGCCACGACCGTCGTCACGCACATTTTGGCGCGTGATTAGTCCGCATAGCAACGCCTGTGGCGATGATGATTGCCACACTACGTGAGAGTACAACTATGGAACACGCTCGAATGGAGCTTGCGCGCCACTGGCGCCACCGCCACGCTCGTTATCGCCTCCAAGGTAGCCGCAATTCGGTCAGCGGCGCAGTGGCATTCCCCCCGCGTGAAGGCAACGAATGGGAACCGTGTGTGTTGTCAGGTCAAGGCACCGTTGTGACCTACACGGTCGTCCATCAACCACCCCTCGGGCATCACGGCGAGGTGCCCTACATCCTGGCAATTGTGGCCCTCGCCGAAGGTCCGATGATTACGGCGCAACTCAGCGATTGCCAAGCCAACGAAGTTCAGATCGGCATGCCCGTCGAGATGGTCACTCGCCTCCTCGGCAACGAGGGCGAGGATGGCCTGCTGTTGTACGGCTACAAGTTCCGCCCCATCATATAAGCGCATTCCAACCACAATCAAAAAGCGCCCTGGTGTGGATTACCACACCAGGGCGCTGTGTCATCGCTGTTACATCATGCTCCGTAGCACACCAACAACACGCCCTTGAATGCGTACGTCGTTGGCAGCCACATAAATTGGCTCCATCGTGACATTGGCCGGCTGCAACCGCACCTTATCACCCTCACGATAAAAGCGCTTGAGTGTCACTGAGTTCTCACTGACGATGCGGGCAGCTACCATCTCGCCGGGCTCGGCAGTCTCTTGGTAACGCAACAATACGATGTCGCCGTCGTTAATCAAAGCGTCGATCATCGAATAACCGCGCACCTTGAGCGCATAGACGTTGTTCAACTTGGCAGATGGCACAACCTCGGCCGGCACATCGATGAACTCGGCGTTCTCGGTGGCCAACTCCTCAGGATCTGGTAACGGTTGACCAGCGGTGATGTAACCGAGCAACGGAACTTGTGATGCCTGATTGCTCAAGCTTACAACCTCGCTCTTGGCAATCGAGATACCGCGTGACACTTTGCCCTCACGACGCAACATACCGCGCTGCTCAAGCACCTTGAGATTGTATGCAACCACTGAGGTTGATGAGATACTCAAGTCCTCTTGGATTTGACGAATCGCAGGAGGATAATTGTGTTGTTCGACGAACTGCTCAATGTAATCGAGGATTTCACGTTGACGTGCAGATAATGTATCAATTGGTTGCACGATGCACACCCCTTTCGTGCCATGTAGCAATAGTAGAATATATGTTCGTTAGAACTTATGTTCAATTATTACAGATGTGCTACTTATTGTCAAGAGCACCGCACGTTACGCAATGCTTACTAGTGCGCTATTTACGCGTCAATTGATTTTCGATTATGATGAACACATATAAGATAACGCTGTTGTATGGAGAATTTGCGCATGCCTACGGCAACGCTCGTGATTGTCACATTTAATAGTAGCGATGCGCTCCCCGCCTGTGCAGACGCATTAGCCACACTTACGGTCGCGGGTGGGTACGAGCTAATCATCGTTGATAACGCCTCACACGATGATAGCGTCGCAGTGGTGACGCAACGCATGCCCCACGCCAAACTCATCGCCAACACCATCAATCGTGGCTTTGCGTCTGCCGTCAATCAAGGCGTCGCAGCCGGCAGTGGTCGTATCGTTGCCACACTCAACCCGGACACAATGGTCGCGTCCGACTGGCTCCAATCGCTGATTACCGTGCTCGATACCGACCCACGCATCGGCATCGTCGGTAGTGCGATTAGCGATTTTGCTGGGATGCTGACGCACACCGGTGGGGATTATCACCCACTCACCTTCCATACGAATCACCACGATGCCCCCAACGATCAGCTGAGCGATGTCCCGTATGTGACGGGTGCGGGTATTGCCATGCGTCGGAGTGACTGGGAGCGCGTTGGCGGATTCGACGAGGGGTTCTTCCCTGCCTACTTTGAGGACGTCGACTTGTGCCTCCGCGTCCGAGCTACCGGCCTGCGCTGTGTCTATCAGCCACAGGCACGGCTACGCCATCAAGAGTCATCATCCACAGGCAAATACAGCGGGCCCTTTTACTTTTATTACCACCGCAATCGTATCCGCATGGCGTTACGCACGCTCGATACACGCACACTCCTGACCGACTTCGTGGTAGCTGAGGCGCAATCACTCAGCCAAACCGATATCCTTGACCGGCTCATCGCCTTAAGCTGTTATCGGCATGCCATGCCCAGCGCAGATGCAGGAGTGCCCGCTGATACCACGCAAAAACACATCTTGGCCATGGCCAGACGCCTCAAACCAATTCACGCCGAACATCGTCATCAGCCCCAGCTATTACCTGCTGATGTGCTCGACATCCTCGGCATCGATCGCATGCGCGCTGATCTCTATTACCAGGTCTACGGCAATCCGCCAGCCCAGCCCAGCCCAGCTACACCACAAGTCAATGCGCTCAATCAACCACTCTATCAGTTGCTCTACGGCACCGAGCGCATGGCTGATGTGCGCGTACGCTTGGTCGGCAGTGAGCTCGTGCAGTTTGTCGAGCAGATGCTGGCCACCCGCAACGCCGACGTCTTCTGGCAAACACACCATGTCAGCCGATTGACAAGCGAGATCGAACAGTTGCGTCATCTCGTCAGCATGAGCGATGTGGTCACCATCGAGAACACCGTCAGGAGCGCGTTACTGAGTCATCTGCTCATCACCACAAGGAGTCAGGCATGAATGTCGCTGATATGCGCAAAGAATACACGCAACAAGGGTTGAGCGAGCACGATGTGTCCCAGGACCCGATTGAGCAGTTCCAACGCTGGTTCGCCCAAGCGCTAGCTGCCAATGTCCACGAGCCGAACGCGATGACGTTGGCCACTATTGATGCCCGTCAGCGCCCTACTGCCCGCATCGTGTTGCTCAAGGGCGTCGATGCGCGTGGTTTTGCGTTTTATACCAACTACGAGAGTCACAAAGCAGCCGCACTCGCTGCTCACCCCTACGCAGCGCTCATTTTTTATTGGCCGGAGCTCGAACGCCAAGTGCGCATCGAGGGGCGTGTCAACAAAGTCGCTGCCAGCGAGGCTGATACGTACTATCACAGTCGCCCGCTCGGCAGTCGCCTCGGCGCATGGTCGTCACCACAAAGCCAAGTCATCCTCAACCGTGAATTTTTGGAGGGGCAAGTAGCACAGATGCAAGCACAGTTTGCCACAGGGAACCCACCCCGACCGCCGTTTTGGGGCGGTTACCGAGTCATTCCCGATTGCATCGAGTTCTGGCAGGGCCGCCCAAGCCGCCTCCACGACCGCATTTGTTATCAACTCACCACCACCGGGTGGCAGATTGACCGTTTGGCTCCGTAATCAACAATGACGTTGGAGGTTTGCCATGAATGGACTGCTCGCAAAGATGGGATATGGTCCGCAGGATCGGGTTGTCATCGTCCACGCCGATGATGTCGGCATGTGTCACGCCTCGACGGCCATTCTGCCGACGTTATTTGGCACGGGCGTCGTCACCTCGGCCTCAGTTATGGTACCCTGTGCCTGGTTCGGTGAGGCCGCCGCATGGTGCAAGAGCAATCCTAAGGCTGATGTTGGGGTCCACTTTACTCTGACAAGCGAATGGCAGAACTACCGCTGGCGCGCACTCACCACCACCACACTAGGGAACGGCTTGGTCGACGACGAGGGCTACTTTCATCGCGGCGTCGAGCCGGTCTTTGCCCACATCGATAGTGCGCATGCCACCCGCGAAATTCACGCCCAATATCAACGAGCGCTCGCCTTTGGCATGAACCCATCCCATTGCGACTCGCACATGGGTACCATGTTCGGCGTCAACACCTTTGGGCCATACATCGGCCTGAGCCAACAGTACCGCGTGCCCGTGTTTGTACCACGACTGAGCGAGGCAGACCTGACACGACGCGGCTACGACGAGGCCACCCGTACCTACCAGCTCGCCACCCTGCAAGCGCTCGAGGCTCAGGGGATACCGGTATGCGACCAGATGCGCTTTCTCGATCTGGGCAATCCGCACCAGGGACTGAGTGACGTCAAACAAATCTTCGCCGAGCTCCCAACTGGCTTGACTTACTTCATCGGGCATCCGGTCATTGATACTCCCGAGATTCGGGCTATCGCCCCCGACTGGCACGCGCGCGTGCGTGATTTTGCGGTGATGACCGACCCCGACCTGCGCGCCTTTGTCGATGCCCAAGGCATCCACCTGATTGGCTGGCGTGACATTCAACCATACGTCTAAGCAAAAAGTGGTGGCCACGGACGATACACCCATCGCCCGTGGCCCGTTTTTTAGACGCCACCAAAACCCAACCCACGCTCGCGTAAACTCACCCACTGCCCTTGACCAATAATCAGGTGGTCGAGTAAATCAATGTCGAGTAATTTGCCAGCTGCTGCCACATCACGTGTCACCTGAATATCATCGGCTGACGGGCTAGGGTCGCCAGATGGATGATTGTGCACCAAAATAATCGCTGCGCTGTTGAGACGCACGGCCTCTTTGAAAACCTCGCCGACGCGCAAGAGTGACGAATTCAGACTCCCCACATACAGCGTTTGAATCTTCTGCACGCGGTTTTTGGTGTCAAGGCAAATCACGCGCAAATGCTCTTGATCGAGGTGACTCATCTCAATCAACATCAACTGGGCGGCATCGCTCGGCGCCCGAATCTGAAAGCGCTCGTCAAATCCCGCTAGCACCAAACGGCGGGTCAACTCGAGGGCCGCTTTGATGCGGGCAGCCCGCACCACACCTACACCAGGCACTTGTTGCAACTCCTCGATACTCAGGCGCTGAATGCCAGGCAAGCCACCCGCATCGCTGAGCATCTGTTGCGCCAGCTGCAACATCTGCTCGGCATCACCACCAGCGCCAAACAACAACGACACCAACTCGGCATCGCTCAACGTATTGGCACCATGCAACGTCAAACGCGTGCGTGGATGGTCATCGTCGGCCAATTCACGGATCCGTAACGGGAACGAAAGGGAGAGAGTCATCGGTAGCTCCTTTTGCAGCAGATGCGTATCTCGTACGCACATGCAGTACCGTCACAGACCCGGCAAAAGGTACGCACACAAAAAACTCCCCGGCACCTATGTGCCGAGGAGCGCCATACACTGTGGAAAATTTAGAGCGCCACCGCAACCAATTCACCGAAGAACTGCTCGGCCACCGTGCGATCAAACACCGCCGCATATGGTTGCAACGCGTTAGCACTGCCACAGGCAACGCCGAGACGCAACGCCATGTCAAGGCCATCACCACGATGCAAGGCGACAATCATGCCGGCCAGGGTACAATCACCACTACCAACCGGACTAATTGCCCGAATTGACGGCGCATTCACATACCAGGCTTCGTTCGATGTCACCGCAATTGCGCCGTGTGCACCTAGCGTCACGGCCACAATCTTCGGGCCACGGGCACAGACCTGGCGCGCCACCACAACGGCATCATCGTGGGTCTCGATTGTCGTACCCGTCGCTTGTGCCAACTCTTCGGCATTGACTTTGAGCAGACCCACATTCGCATCAAGGCAAAGCTCGAGTGGAGCGCCGCTCGTATCGAGCGCAACGGCACAGGTCGATGGTACTGCATCAATCAACTGACGCAACAACATCGGTTTAATCGATGGTGGCAAACTACCTGAGATTGTCAGCCAGCGCGCATCACTACCGCTACAGGTGGCGACCACAGCTTGCCGGAGCGATTGCCATTCAGACTCGGTCATCATCGGACCTTGGTCATTGATGACCAGCTGATCGGGCGTCTCGAGATCGGTGACGAGCAGGCAGGTGCGGGTCTCGCCATAAATCTCGACCACTTGGACGTTGATTTGCTCATTGCGCGCCAACTGAATAATCTGCTGGCCGGTCATACCGCCGAGTGGGGCAATCGCCAAACAGGCGGTATCAAGCGTGCGAATCGCACGCGTCACGTTAAGTCCCTTACCACCGGCTGCATCATAGCGTTGACGCACACGCGTCACATCGGCCTGGCGAAAGGGGGGCACAATCAGGGTGCGGTCTAGGGCTGGATTGGTGGTCAGTGTGATAATCATGATGTGTGCGTTATTTCAATAAAATCACGGCTTTTGATGCTGCCGTTTGCGAGTGCCATCAGGTCAAACATGCGCTTCATCAGGCCGTACTTTTGGTTGAGTAGTTGATTGACACGCGCATGATCGGTAGCATCAAGCAGGCGGGCTTTGGCGGTCATCCCCTCGCCCAACCGCGTCCCGCGGGCGTCACACGGCGCAATCTGTACGACCGGGTTATTGCGGATGCGCTTGACCTTGCCTGCATTACCACCAGTCATGACATAGAGGCGCTGGTTATCATGGACAAACCAGACGGGCGTTGCAACACTCTCACCCGATTTGCGGTACGTAATGAGGTTGATGTACTGGTGTGTGATAAGTGTGGCGAATGGATTCATGGGTGGCTCCTTTGGTGGACGGCGCTGGACGCGCCCACGAACAATCCCAGCGCGAAACGAAAAACCGATGGCAAAACCGATGACCAGCAGAACAATTAACACTTCCTGCCAGGCTAAACGCATAGATACGCCACACTTTTCTGAGGACAACGTACCTCATTCCAATTATCCATAGGTATAATACATGTAATTTCATCGATATTGCTACCTGCACGACAAAGGAGCGGGGAATGATTCATGTATCGCGCCATCCCTTGGTACAAACCAAGTTGACTCTTTTGCGCAATCAACAAACCAACTCCAAGATTTTCCGCGAGCTTGTCGGCGAAATCAGCCAGTTTTTGATGTACGAGGCAACCAACGACCTCCCATTACAACCAGCCACGGTGCACACGCCGTTGGCGCCATATGCCGGTCATGAGCTCCAGGCCCAAATCGGTCTCATCCCCATTCTACGCGCTGGCCTCGGCATGGTTGACCCAATCCTCGATATGATTCCCACGGCACACGTGTGGCATTTGGGGCTATATCGCGACCACGAGACCTTACAGCCGGTCAGTTATTACAACAAACTACCACCACAAGTGGACGTCGATATTTGTCTCGTTCTTGACCCCATGTTGGCCACAGGTGGTTCCGCGAGTGCGGCCATCACAGTACTCAAGCGTTGGGGCGTAACGCACATCAAGTTCCTCGGGCTCATTGCCTCCCCTGAGGGCGTTGCACTTTTGCAGCACGAACATCCTGATGTCGATTTGCACCTCGCGGCCATCGACGAACGACTGAATGACATCGGCTATATTGTCCCCGGTCTTGGTGATGCGGGTGACCGTCAATTCGGCACCCATTAGGAGCATTCATGCAAACTCTGATAGCCCTTGCTAGTTTTATTGTCGCCTTTGCCGTCAGTGCGGTCTGCATGCCGTGGGTCATCAAGTTATGCCTTGCGCGTGGATGGGTGATTCATCCAGGTGGGCGACGTACCCATGCAGGTGTCATGCCGACCATCGGTGGCATCTCGATATACATCGGCTTTATCGTCACCATTTTGGTCATGTGGGGTATTGGCTTTTTTGTGCCTGAATTTAAGCGCAATGAACGCGATGAACTACGCCTGTGGTTGATGCTGGCTGGCGCCACGTTGACCTTTGCAGTGATGTGGCTCGATGATGTGGTTGAACTACACTGGATGCCTAAATTCGCCACCAACGTCATCGCCGGCTTGATCGCCGTCGGGCCGTTTTTGTGGGATCAACAACTCTACCCAGATGCGCTTGGTGCACTGACCGAGCCTCGCGGGATTGTCTTTTTGGGCTTTAACATCCCGTACATGGAATACTTCAGCTTTTATGCGGTATCGCCGTGGTTAGCGGTGATTGTGACTGTTTTTTGGCTCGGCTGGATGGTCAACACCGTCAACTGGGCTGATGGCGTCGATGGACTGGCTGGTGGTGTCTCGATGATTGCCGGGCTGATGCTGGGTATTCATGCCCTCTTGCTTGAACCAGCACAATACACTGTGGCGATTGTACCATTGGCATTGGCTGGGGCAGCCGCAGGATTTTTGTTGTTTAACTTTCCTCCAGCAAAAATCTTCATGGGCGATTCGGGCGCTGAGCTCCTCGGCTTTGTGCTAGGCGTCAGTGCAATTCTAGGTGGTGCCAAAGTCGCCACCGTCTTGTTGGTGCTGGGCGTATGGATTCTCGATGTGGCCTGGCTGATTGTATCACGGCCATTATCGGGTCGGTCACCAACTCGCAGTGGCCGCGATCACCTGCATCAACGGCTGACTGATGGTGGGTTTAGTGCACGACAGATTGCAATTTATTTTTATAGCATTAGTATTATCTTTGGCTTGCTCGGTATCGCTGATATCGGCACAACAGGCAAGTTGATTTCGTTGATTCTGTTGTTCATCGTGGGTGCTGGGACAATCATCTATGCGATGCGAATCCAGCCGCGTGCGTAGGGGTTGCTTGTTACACGCCATTGTCTCGCCGAGGCGCAGCGATATGCTATCCGCCTCCAACCGTCATTGCATGGCCACTGCGCAGTTTCCCTACGATTCCTTTAACCATCTCGTGTGGCCGTGCAATCTGCCCCACACTGTTGCGCGCCGAGGCGCAGGGATGTGATACCCGCCTCCATCGTCATTGCATGGCCACCGCTTAGGTCGTCCCAACGATTCTATTGACTATTTCGTGTGGCCGTGCAATCTGCCCCACACTGTTGCGCGCCGAGGCGCTGAGGCACGGAGTGCGATACGTATTTACCACGCGTGTCAAGCCTTTTTTGAGCGTCACATCACCAACGTTGATGAGCAAGCCTACTGGCAAACGCATCAGCTTGAGGTATGTCAACAACTGTTTATGATACACAGGATGCATTTGTGTCACCGATTTCAACTCGACAACGACCTTGTGGTTGACAATCATATCTACTCAAAACGCATCATGATAGATGTCGCCGTCATACTCAAACAAGACTGGTTGCTGCGTAAACACTACACAGTTTTGTTTACGCAACGCATTGACAAGAATCCGCTCATAAATCGATTCAAGCAATCCAGGACCAAGATTGCGATGAATGTTGATTGCACATGCAATTATCAATCCTGTCGTTCGATCAATGTCGGACATATCACACTGCCTTTCTATGTATTCCACCCTCCTCTCACGCATAGAAAAACACCATCACTCCAGCATTACCAACATGCACCAGGCACGCTATTGATCCCTAGAAGCATGACATACTCCCCAACAAAACTCCTCTGCGCCTCATCGTCTCCGCGCGATCCCCTGACTATTCCTCTCCACCTACGGCACCGCAACTCCCCAACAAAACTCCTCTGCGCCTCATCGTCTCCGCGCGATCCCCTGACTATCCCTCTCCACTCAATCCTTACCCCGGCAGCGCTACTATCCCTAAACCCTCGTCGCGATACACAGCTGAGGAGTTATAGCTCACTCAACCTCGACCCAGCCACCATGCACCGTCTGCGGACCATCCTCAGTCTCAATTACCAACCCGCCATCCGGTGCGAGACCAAGCGCCCGACCGGCAACGACAGTTGCACCATAGCGGATGCGTACATCTTGGCCAATCAGGTATTGCCGAGCTTGCCAGGTTGATTGGTAGGCATACACATCGTGGCGCAGGCGTTGATAACACGCCCCAAACGCCTCAAGTTGTGCCTGGAGCACAGCGGTGCGTGTCACTGCCCCAGCTACATGCGCCGCCAGATGCGAGATCGGTTGATTCACGACACCCACGGGCGGCGCTCCATGCACATTGACGCCCCAGCCCACACAGATGTACTGCATGCCCGATTGATTCATCTGCCCCTCGCACAACACACCGGCGACTTTGGCCATCCCCCCACCTAGTGCCAATACCACATCGTTGGGCCACTTGATGGCGACTGGGACGGGCACAAACTGTGCCAGCGTATCAGCCAGCGTGGCTACAAAGGCATTGACCAGATGGGGCGTATGCTGGGAGATGAGCCAGGTGGGACGCAACAGGATTGAGCAGAGTAGGGCTTGAGCAGGTTGATCAAACCACGCACGCCCTTGTTGACCTCGGCCCTGCGTCTGATGATCAGTCACAACCACCAAGCCCTCGGCGTGACCGGTGCGGGCGTGCGCGCGCACGATATCGTTGGTCGAAGTCGTGTGTGGGAGATACATCACCTCCCACGGCAGATGTTGCCGTGAGAGGTGTGTAGTGAGATACTGCAGATCAAAATCAGTTGACGGAGTTGTCATCAACCGTCACATTCGCATGGAGCCAGCGGTAGAACGGCGATTCGTCTGCATCACCATGGATATTGACAATCGCCGTGACAATATCTCGATGGGGCAACGACAATCGATACCCTTGTTGATCGCACAGATACAACAGCACTAGCAACGCCGTGGTTTCGTTTTGGCTGACAAACGGCTGGCGGCGTACCAAGGCGTATACCACCGCTGCAATCTGCTGTAACGGCGTCACAAAGCGAAGCTGGCCGAAGTAGACCTGTTGCGGCGTCTCCACTACCCGTACCAACAAGTCATTCGAGATCAGGCCCATCCGTCCGCCATAGCGCTCGACCATCAGCATGTGCATATCCAGGATTTGGTCTTTGTCGAGTGCGATGTACTGCATTTACTCAAGCCCTGCCAACCGGCGAAACGCCTTGTCGTACTCGTCAACTACCGGCTCTGCCCACTCGCGGAGCACTTTTGAGGCCGGCTTGCGCAACAAGACCTCTCGATCGGTGAAGACCAACTCAACCACCTCTTGGTCGCCCAAGTTGGCCGCCTTGAGCCACCCCTGTACCGCAGGTGGCAAGTTTTCGACCTCGATGATGAACTGCTTCGGCATACTCCTGACTCCAACTTAGCTTTCGCGTGGTCGCAGATGTGGGAAGACGACCACGTCACGGATTGTCGACTGATTCGCATAAATCATCGCCATACGATCGATACCCATGCCCAATCCACCGGTCGGCGGCATGCCGTACATCAAGGCATTGATGTAGTCGTCATCGAGCTGATGCGCCTCGTCATCGCCCTCGGCTTGCGTCTTAAGTTGTTGCAAAAAGCGTTGCTGCTGATCGAATGGATCATTGAGCTCGCTATAGCCGTTGCCGATCTCCATCCCGGCCACAATCGCCTCAAAGCGCTCAGTAATCGCCGGATTATCGGCGTGACGCTTGGCCAGTGGCGACAGCTCAACCGGGTGATTCACGATGAATGTTGGCTGAATCAAGGTCGGCTGAATCATCTCGCTAAACAGCTCATCCACCTGCTTGGCCCAACTCGGCTTCGACTCGACTGGCAACTTGCGCGCCCGAATCTCGCGCAAGAGCTCCGGCTGGGTATTGAACTGCAAAATATCAATCCCCGTACGCTCCAAAATCGCCCCCGGGATCGAGACCTGCTGCCAGGCCGGCCCGAAATCAATTTGGTGCCCTTGGAATTCAACCACCGTCGATCCAGTCAAGCGCACCGCCGTCTCACGACAAATCTGCTCGACCAAGTCCATCATGGTACGGTAATCGCCGTAGGCCTGGTAGCACTCCATCATGGTGAACTCGGGGTTGTGCGTGCGGTCGACGCCCTCGTTGCGGAACACTTTGCTAATCTCATACACGCGCTCAAACCCGCCCACAATCATACGCTTGAGGTAGAGCTCAACGGCAATCCGCAAGTACAAGTTCTGGTGCAGTTGATTGTGATACGTGGTAAATGGTCGCGCCGAGGCCCCGCCATAAATCGGCTGGAGTACTGGCGTCTCGACCTCGAGATAGTCGTGGTTGTCTAGCACTTGGCGCATAATATTGACCACCTTGGCGCGGGTACGGAAGTTCTCGCGCACGTCGTGGTTGACAATCATGTCCAAATAGCGCTCGCGCAAGCGGGCCTCGGTGTCAGTCAAACCATGCCACTTGTCGGGTGGTGGGTTAATGGCTTTGCTGAGGAGCGCCATACCATCCACAAAGACCGAGGCCTCGCCAGCCTTGGTGCGACGGAGCGTACCGTGCGCCTCGACAATATCGAAGGTGTCGATATCGTTGGCGAAGCGGTCAAACCACTCATCGCCCAAATCCGCACGGCTCAGCCAGAGTTGAATGCGCCCATGTTCGTCTTCGATATGCGCAAAAGCCAACTTACCCATGATGCGACGGGCGCCGACAACGCGGCCAACCACAATCACGCGCTCGCCACGCTCCATCATGCCATCAAAATCAGCCAAAACGGCCTGGATAGTATGCGTGCGCTGCGTGCGCGCCGGGTAACCCTCGATACCCGCACTACGCAAACGCGCCAGCTTCTCGGCACGTTGTTGTTGCAAATCGTTGAGATCCATGGTCTCACCCTACCTATTTGTCATGCGATGGCACTGCAATAAAAACTCGGCGTGCTGTGTGGCCACGCGCACCACAGCACACCGAAAATTATACGACTACTTAATCGACTTAATCACGCACTTCATCGGGCCGTTGGGCGTCTGCACAATGACTTTGTCTTTGACACGACGGTCAATCAATGCACGACCTAGTGGGGACTCGTTCGATATACGACCTTCGGCTGGATTGGCCTCGGCGCTCCCGACGATGCGATACTCCTCATCGGCATCTTCGTCTTCGAAGCGGATGACGACGGTGCGACCGACGCGTACTTCTTTGACATCACCGACTTCTTCTTCGATGATATGGGCTTTACGCAAAACATCGTTGATTTCTTTGATGCGCCCCTCCAAGAAGCCAGAGGCCTTCTTGGCATCTTCGTATTCGCCACTTTCTGAGATATCACCCAGCTCTTTGGCAGCATTAATGCGCTCGGCAATTTCACGGCGTCCGACTGTTTCAAGTTGTTTTAATTCAGCTTCAAGCTGATCTTTGCCTTCACGAGTTAAGTAGGTGATGCGATCTGTCATACAACGTCCCTCTCATACCACATAGATTTGCTCAAATCTCGTACACCTCGCGAACACGCAGGAGCCAAAAAAAGCAACGGCGATACGGCCACATACAAATGCAATGCAGGTATCACCACGTGGAACGGCGCCTTAGTGCGCGCTATCGCAGTTGAGCAAGATACGGAATGGGCAAAAATAATAACAGAACTGAGAGTAGTTCCTCTCAGTTCACGCGGGGCAAAACCATTCCTATACCTCATTATAATGGATTTGTAATCATTGCGCAATTAATGCACAAATTCACAGCATCGTTTGACGATTGCCCGTGCAACTCGTACAATACAGAATATGCGGGAGTGGCGTAGTGGTAACGTAGGAGCCTTCCAAGCTCATGTCGAGAGTTCGATTCTCTCCTCCCGTACCATGTGAAGTCCTCGTTAGTGCAGTTTAATGCATTATCGGGGGCTTAAATGTATCACCGAGCCAGTAACTCAGCTATTCCAACTGATCGATTATATACAAATGCAACTGTTCTGTTATCAAACGCAATAGCATTCGCTGGTGGCACAATAAGTACCCAGTTTTGCTCTTTCAATAACGCCAAACTGGCATCCATGTCATCGACAACATAACAAATATGGTACGGCGTTGGTCCATTTTTTTGAAGAATTTTTGACACAGGCGAGTGCTCGCCATTCGGCGCGATAAGTTCAATACAATACGCACCTTGTCGTGCAAATGCGATATACACATGACGGTAATCATCGACAATCACATCACCTACGGAATAACCAAGAAGACGAAATTGTTCAATAGCCAAATCAATGTTTGATACCGCATATCCAATGTGATGAATCTCCATTATCAACCCCAACGAATCGTATGAATTGTCGATTTCGCATAACTTGAATCTTGCCAAACATAACTCTTGATCGGCAATTGACTTTCGGTCTCAGTAAATCTCAAGTTACTCCACAGGTCGGAAACGGGTTTGTTCTTTGCAGTTGGCGCATATGACGCATGTACTTTTGTCACTCCTGCAGTCAACAAATAATCAAGTATTTGTGCAATAACAGCATGTTCAATCTGACGCCCCATAACACGACAGCTCATCAAAAAGTTATCAATCACAGCATCCGAGTGATCAATACGAAGCATTACAACTGCAACCAAACCTGCATCACCAAACTTGTCTTTTACATGCACCACAAAAATGCGATTATACGGAACTTCACAATATTTGGTGATTTGCACGATATCCATACGTACAGTGTTCGTATTAAACTGATTCGTTTTGTTTATTAATTGATACACTCTATCCACATGGTTAGGCTGCATAACAGAAATACTTATGACCGTCTCAAGTGACTGTAAATACGCATCCATTGATGTAGCATTTGCATGTGCATTACTACGCGCTACAGCATCTTGATAAAAGGTCGTACGCTCCCAGTCTTCGGCAGTACGTGTCCATGACCAGAAGTATTGTTTATACACATCAATAATCGTCTGCGGTAAAACTGCTAAATCAACTGGGAAATCAGGCACAACAACTTCAGGAAGGCGAAGTCGTACTGATTCGCGCTCGACAACATTATCATCGATAAACACAAATGAATCTAAACCTAGATTAAGTTTCTGGGCTAGCATGCGCAAATTATCAGATTTCTCTTCCCAATTCGCACATATATCTACAAAATCACTTTTTGCCAAAATCATATGCGGATTTTTATCAAACACCTCATATATATCATCAATGTTATTTTTGGAAACCACAGCAATGAGCACCCCATAAGGAATCATTTGCTTCACGATACGCTGAACATCTTGATAAATTGCCCCAATATGTGATGGTCCTAACACAATCTGATCATACCCATCCTCACCAACAACACCTCCCCATAACGTGTTATCGAGATCGAGTACGAGCACTTTTTTGCGATTCGTATGGAGTTTATGCAAACATGACGTAATTTCCTGTGCAATAAACTTCAACCCATTCAAATCAAACGGTATGCCCCCCATGTACCACATTTTGAATGAATACATCGTACGTCTACCCACATCTTCAACAAGATTGCGTAGTTCAAAGCGATGCATACGTAAATTGCTTTGGATTCGTGTATCTAGTAATTTTTCCCACTCATCCATAAGTACAACAGAATGCCGCATCTCATCAGCTGCAAACACTGCATCAGTACGAATATCAAGAGTGGATACAAAAAATACTGCATCTCGGTAAATCTGTATCATAGAATCAATATAATTAATACTTTGTACAAGAATAGTTCTTTTTTCTTCAAGTGTATTTGCCTGTGCAACCATCGCATTGCCATCTAAAATCAAAAAAATCGTTTGCGGGGCAAAATCAACTAACGTAGATTGCCAATCAAGTGCATACGAAACCCAAGAGCCATACCCTGAGCTATCAAATACATCATATGTTGGTTTCAGCGATTTAATAACGAAATCAAGATTGATATTCGACAAAAGAGCAATTCGCATCATTGCAGTAACCTCAGGAACCATGTTTTATGTACTGATAAAAATCAGCCAACGTATGAAGCGAAGACACTTCATCGATGGGGATTGTCACACCATACTTCGATTCAATTTCCATAATTAATCGAATCTGCATCAGTGAATCCCACTGTGGCACCATTCCATATGCAGTGTTGGCATTCAATTCAGTGACAGAAACCTCAAATATGTCTGCAACAAATTGTATGAATTCATCCATGTCACACCTCGACTTATTCCTTCTACTTCCCGACCATAGTTATAATACAATGAAATTGTAACAATACTCGATTTATTTCGGATATACTTACCTCACTATGATGAACCAATCAACACACTACACATCAGACGAACTGAATAGCTTTGGATTCCTACACATAGGTGACAACGTCAAGATAAGCCGCAAAGTAAGTATTTACGGTGCCCATCTAATGTCGTTTGGCAATAATGTGCGTATCGATGATTTTTGTGTGCTCAGTGGCAAAATCACCATTGGCAATTACGTCCATATTGCTGTATTTAGTTGTATCTTCGGTGGTTCCGAAGGCGTCGTATTCAAGGATTTTTCAGGTTTGTCATCACGTTGTGCAGTATATGCAACTACTGATGACTATTCGGGTGAATACATGACCAACCCAACCGTACCACCCGAGTTCACGAATATCATCACAGGCAAAGTAGTGATTGGTCGTCATGTTGACATCGGTACTGGTTCAACGGTACTTCCCGGCGTCGAAATAGGCGAAGGTTGTGCTTTCGGCGCAATGACCTTAATAACCAAAAGTACGAAGCCTTGGGGGTTTTATATGGGATATCAGTGCATGCGCATTAAAGAACGCAGTCAGCGTGTTCTTGAACTCGAACAGCAACTGATGCACCATTTTAGAGAGTCAAAACCAACTCAGTCTCAGAATGAGGGGAAGTAAACGATGCACAATCTGCACACGAATATCAATCAAGATTTCACCTATATCCACAATATTATTCGAGAGCTACAACAATCAAACCTTCCCCTTATTATGCTTGGGGGTGGTGATCGCGGGTATACTGCTTGGAGATTTTTATCCCAACACTCAATCACGCCAGTGTCGATTGCAATCAATAGAAAATATTGGCATGCAGATGCCCGATTACCACACACAGACATAGCACTATCGGTGTTTGAAGATGAAATCCAACGTTATGAGCATTGTAACGTCGTCACTGGTTTTTCCTTTACTCAAATACCTCAATCAACCCTGCAATTGTATCCACAAATCACCAACAGCTACTACATTAACGTAGGAGTATACGATAATTATCTATATACTCAACCGTTTTTGGAATCAAACTATGCATCTCTTAACTGGCTTTATGGTCGTGTCGCCGATCAAGAATCACGCAATGTATTAGTGGCACATCTCAACGGCAGAATTGCTGGAAAGCATGTGGATTATCCTTTAGCACCACGAAGTAAAGCTCAATACTTTCTCGAAGATATCATGGAATGGCATGATAAAGAAGTGTTAGTAGACGCAGGCGCATACGATGGCGATACCGTGGTTGAACTATTGAGTAAAATGCCTGATTCAGTTGAACACACATCTGTTTACTGTTTTGAACCAGATGATATAAATATCCTAAAGATTAAAAAAAATTCTTTTATTACTAACCACCCCAACAATCAGTTACAGATCATACCACTAGGTGTGTGGAACGAACGAAAAACACTCAAATTTTCTAACGTTGGAGGGGAACAAGGAAATATTTCTGACACTGGTAATATTTCAATTAATGTCGATAGCATTGATAATGTATTCGCCACA
>JBKCLM010000006.1:0-12387 GCA_046300655.1 Chloroflexota bacterium
AATCGATGATGAGAAGTCGGCCGCATCTGCCATGTTTTGCATCGACTCAAACAAATTACCCGATGAGCGCAAATCTTGACCGAGCAAGCGACTCAGCGTCACCACCATGCGGGCATGGTACTCGGGGTGGGCATTGAGACCCGAACCAGTGGCGGTGCCACCGATACCCAAACGGCGCAAGCGCTGTGCGGCCGTGGCGATGCGCTCACGGTCATTGCGGACGGCGAGTGCATATGCGCCAAACTCTTGGCCAAGCGTGACCGGTCCCGCATCCTGCAAGTGGGTGCGACCTGACTTGACCACATCGGCGAACTCAACCGCTTTGGCGTCGAGCGCATCGGCGAGTGCATCAATGACGCGCAACAAGTCGTTGATACGCCACAATACGCCGAGGCGAATGGCCGTAGGGATGGTATCGTTGGTACTTTGGGCCATGTTGACGTGATCATTGGGGTTGACTGGCTTCTTGGCGTCATCGAGGGCAAAGCCGAGAATCAGATTGGCACGATTGGCCAAGACCTCGTTCAGGTTCATGTTGTGACTCGTGCCAGCACCTGCTTGGAACGGATCAACCACGAACTGATCGCTGTGCTGCCCGGCCATGACCTCGTCGGCAGCCTTGATGATGGCCTCGGCGGCGGTTGCGTCGAGGAGCCCCAAGTCGCGATTGACCTCAGCTGCGGCACGTTTGATGGCTGCCATCGACCAGACAAAGGCCTGATATGGGCGCTGTCCACTAATGGGGAAGTTGAGCACGGCGCGCTGTGTTTGGGCGCCGTAGAGGGCATTCGCTGGTACTTGCATCTCGCCCAGCGAGTCCTTTTCTGTGCGATATCCTTGCGTCATTGCGCTATTTCCCTTATGCTGACGACAAACCCTATACACGTGATAGACCTGTCGCAACGTATGCGCCGCAATAGTAGCACGAAATCACCAAATCGTCGAACACTCGCGTGCCCAACTCCGTCTATCACCTCATTGTGAGGAGCATGTTCATGGCACTCCACCGCGTTGGCGTCGTCGGCTGTGGCTTAATGGGCGCCGGTATCACGCAAGTTATGGCGGCCGCTGGGTATCGCGTACGCGTCTGCGAAATGGCCGAAGCGCCGCTCAATAAAGGCCTCGACCGTGTGCGTGACGGCTATGCCCGCTCCGTCAAAAAAGGCACAATGACCGGCGATGAAGCCGAAGCAGCCTGGATGCGTATCGCCCCCACACTCAATCGCGCTGATCTCGCCGATTGTGATGTGGTCATCGAGGCAATTGCCGAAAACGGTGACCTCAAACGCGAATTATTCGCTCAACTCGACACCATTTGCCCGCCCCATACCCTACTTGTCTCAAATACTTCGTCTATTCCAATTCACCAGCTCGCCCAAGCGACGATGCGTCCTGACCGCGTGGCCGGCTTCCACTTCTTTAATCCCGTCCCGTTGATGAACCTCATCGAATTGGTGTATACGCCCTTTACCAGTGCCGAAACGCGCGCCACGTTGCATACACTCGGTACATCGCTCAACAAAACCGTCGTTGATGTCAAAGACGTCAGCGGGTTTATTGTGAATCGACTGCTCATTCCCTACTTATTTGATGCCGTGCGCCTGCTCGAGCAAGGAGTGGCCGATCGCGACGCCATCGATACTGCCATGAAGCTCGGCTGTGGCTACCCGATGGGCCCGCTCACCCTGCTCGATGTCATCGGTCTTGATACTGCTGTAGCCATCGGTGATGTGTTGATGGCTGAGCTCAACCAACCACACATGTCTCCGCCTGCACTGCTCCGTCAGATGGTGGCAGAGGGTAAACTCGGGCGGAAATCAGGTGGCGGTTTTTATCCGAGCGCGTCGTAGCTTTTACGTAAAAGAATTGACATAAAGGAGTTTGTATGGCTTTGTGGCATGTGCAATCCGACGATAACGGCGTCTCTACGCTGACCATCCAAAACCCGCCAGTGAATGCCATGAGCATCGCTGCCGTGGCCGAGTTGCGGACACACCTCAACACATTGCGTGGGCAAAGTGGGGCGACCCGTGTGCGCGCACTGATTATTACCGGTGACGGTGAAAAGGCGTTTGTGGCCGGGGCCAACATCAAAGAAATTAACGCCTTGCCTGATCTTGCCGCTGCCAAAGCGTTCGGTGCTGGCATGCTGGACATCGGCAATCTGATCCGCACTCTGCCGTTCCCAGTGATTGCCGCCGTCAACGGCGTGGCCTACGGTGGCGGCTGTGAACTCGCCATGATGTGTGATCTGCGGGTGGCATCAACCACGGCGCGATTGGCTCTGCCCGAAGTCACGCTCGGCTTGATGCCGGGCTGGGGGGGCAGCGTGCGCGTGGCGCGGCGTGCTGGTGCAAGTACTGCGATGCTGATGGCCTTGACGGGTGACCCTGTCAATGCCGATGATGCCTTGCGCCTTGGGCTTGTTGACAAAGTCGTCGCCCCAGACCAACTTCACGCCGCCACCCTGGCGCTCGCAACGCGCATGGCGAGTATGTCGACTGAGGTGGTTGCCACCATTAAACGCACAATTTGGCAGGGACTTGATATGCAGCTTGAGGCAGCGTTAATTGAAGAGATGCAGACCTTTGCTCGCGTCGTGATAGAGCCCGATGCCAAAGAAGGCACCGATGCGTTCATCAACAAGCGTCCAGCCACGTGGAGCGATCGCTAATCATGGCGCACGTGTTGTTAGGTGGCGGTGGGTCACAGGTGTTTGGCACGTTTGTGGCCCGACCGAATCGTTTCGTTTTGCAGGTACAGCTTGCTGACGGCGTGGTTGTCTTGGCACATCTCGCTGATCGCGGCCGGCTCATTGAGACGTTGATGCCTGGCGTGATTATCTGCTTGGTGTCACGTCCGGGTGCCCAAAAGGTCACGCAGTGGCAGGCTGTAGCTGCCCAACGTGCTGACGGCAGTTGGGCGTCGCTTGACACACTCCTACCCAATCGTCTGATGTACGTAGCGCTCCAAGAGCGCCTTATTCCTATGCTCCTGCCTTATACAACGGTTCGTCGCGAGGTGCAAATCGGCGGCAGTCGTTTTGATTTTTTACTTGTGGGTGGGCCAACACCGCTTGTGCTCGAGGTCAAATCAGCCGGGCGCCTGGTTGGCACACAGGCTCTTGTGCCAGATGCACCGAGTACGCGGGCCACGCGCCATGTACGCGAGTTGATGGAGTTGCAGCTTCAAGGCTGGCGGTCGGTGCTGGTGGTAGTTGGGCAGGGCGAAGTGGATCAGGTAGCCATTGACGGCACAATTGACCTTGATTTGGCACAGGCTGTTGCTGTGGCCGGTCAGGCTGGTGTCGATTTAATCGGGATTTCGTCACGCTTTGACATAGATGGGTTATACTTGAGTAAGATAGTTCCCTTAACCATATTCATGTAGCGTGTGTTGTACCTCATTTTGCCCAAAGGAGGGTTGAATGTTCAAAGGTAATCGCGAGCAACGCGGGTGGTACATGTTCGACTGGGCTGTCTCTGCCTACTCGACCACCGTGTTAGCCGTCTTTTTGGGGCCGTATTTGACGAGCATCGCCAATGCGGCTGCCGCTGCAAGTAATCCGCTGTGTAACCCAGATGCAGTTGATGCGGCAGTCAATTGTATCGTCTATCCACTCGGTCAAGGGATTCCCATTGCAGCCGGGGCGTTTTATGCGTATGTGACCTCGCTCTCTGTGTTACTCCAGGTCTTCTTTTTGCCGATTCTCGGTGCAGTGGCCGACTACACGACGCTCAAGCGGCGGATGCTGGGCATTTTTGCCTATGTTGCGACGGTAGCCGTGATTCTGATGTTCTTCCTTGAGGGCGAGAACTACCTCTACGGTGGGGCCCTATACCTAATCGCCAATCTCTGTTTCGGCGCATCGATGGTCTTTTACAATGCCTTCTTGCCCGAGATTGCGCCACCCGAAGAGCGCGACATGGTATCGTCACGTGGCTTTGCCATGGGGTATCTAGGCGGCGGTTTGTTGCTCGTACTGAACTTGGTCATCTTCACCCAGTATGAGTCATTCGGCATCGATGCAAGCACGGCAGTCCGCATCTGTTTGGCTTCGGCCGGCATCTGGATGGCAGCGTTTATTCCGATTACTTTGCGCCGTTTGCGCCCTGGTGTGGCAGCCCGGCAGTTACAAGCAGGCCAAACTGTCTTTAATGCTGGGTTTTCACAGTTGATGGAGACCATCCGTAACGCCAAGTATTACCCCCAAACGTTGCTCTTTTTGGCGGCGTACCTCATCTATAACGATGGTGTGCAAACGGTGATTGCCATGTCCTCGACCTTCGGCACCGAAGAGTTGGGTATGGAGAGTACAACCCTGATTATCACCATCTTGCTCGTGCAATTTGTGGCCTGGATTGGTGCCATGAGTTTTGGCACGCTGGCAGGTCGCATCGGTGCACGGCAGGCCATCATGATTAGCCTGGTGATTTGGACTGGTCTCACGGTGGTGACGTTCTTTATTGCCAAAGGAAGTGTAGTACAATTCTTAGCACTAGGGGTAGGTATTGCCGTGGTGCTCGGCGGCACGCAAGCGCTGAGTCGTTCACTCTTTGCGCAGATGATCCCCCAAGGCAAAGAAGCCGAGTATTACAGTCTCTACGAAGTCAGCGAGCGTGGTACAAGCTGGATTGGGCCGTTGGTATTCGGCTTGGCCTACCAATTTACCGGTTCATACCGCGTTGCGCTCTTGATGATTGCAGCCTTCTTTATCATCGGCTTGTTGTTGCTCGTATTTGTCAATGTCCGTCGTGCGATTACCGAAGCAGGCAACGAAGCCCCCGCGGTGGTCTAGTTTACAGAGGAGTCCCATGTCAGTCGCAAACGAATTCAAGGTCCTTGGGAAACGTCACAAAATCATCGATGGGCCGGAGAAACTCACCGGTTCAGCCCAATACACGGGTGATCTCAACTTGCCTGGCATGTTGCATGCCCGTCCAGTCCTGAGCCCATATGCCCATGCCAAGATTAACGGCATCGACAAAACCGCCGCCCTCGCCATCCCTGGCGTCGTGGCCGTCTTGACCGCCGCAGATTTACCCAGCAAAGACCGTCCCGTCAACTCGCGTTCGAGCGCCATTTTGGCTCACGACACCGTCTTATTCCGCGGCCATCCCGTTGTGGTCGTCGTGGCCGAGACCGAGACAGCTGCCAAAGACGGGGCCGATGCGGTCGTCGTCGATTATGAACCACTCGAAGTCGTCTCCGATATGGAACGCGCCATCGAGCCCTCATCGCCAATCATTTGGCCGAATGGCTTGCCCAAAGAGGGCATGGACTTGACCGCAGCCCATGCTGCTGTCGACAAAGGCGCTGACGAAGGTCATCGCGAGCCATCCAACCTGCACGAAGAGACCAAGTTCTCTCGTGGCGATGTTGACAAAGCAATTGCCAACGCCGATGTCGTTATCACGCGTCGCTACACCACACCAATTGTGCACCAGGCTTATCTCGAGCCACATGCGGTTGTGGCCGAGCCCTCACCCGTGCGCAACGAGGTGACGGTCTACACCAGCACCCAAGGGCAGTTCGGCGTGCGCGACGAAGTCGCCCGCTTGCTCTCCTTGCCCAAATCAAAAGTCCGCGTTGTGCCCATGGTGGTCGGTGGTGGCTTCGGTGCCAAATATGGCATCCTCGATCCTATGGCTGCTGCAGTCGCCATGGCCGTCAAGCGCCCGGTCAAGGTTGTCTTGACCCGTAGCGAAGACTTTTTGACCACCACGCCATCGCCTGCCATGATTATCGACATGACGATTGCTGCCAAAAACGACGGCACGATTACCGCCATTGATGCCATCGCCACCCTCGATAACGGTGTCTTCCCATTTGCCTTGGGTGGCATCGTCGGCATCTTGCTCGGCGGCTACTACAAGTGCGACAACGTGCGCATCCACGCCCGCGAGGTCTTGACCCACAAGCCTCAGGGTGGCGCCTACCGCGCCCCTGGCTCACCATCAGCCACCTTTGCCGTTGAGTCAACCATCGACGAGGTCGCCCGCGCCCTCGGTCGCGATCCACTCGAGTTCCGCCTGCAAAATGTCGTCGTCGATGGCGGTTTGATGGGCAATGGCGATAAGTGGCCCAGCGTCGGCGCTAAGCAGTGCCTCGAGGTCATCAAGAACCACGAATACTGGACCAAGCCGTCGTCCGAGCCTAACACCGGCTGGGGCCTCGCTATCGGTGGTTGGCCGTGCGGTATGTCACCGGCCGCCTCGATTTGTCGCATCGACAGCGACGGCGCCGTGCGCATCCATGTCGGCTCAGTCGACATCTCGGGCGTCAACAGCTCGTTGGTCCTCGTGGCCGCCGAGGTGCTCGACATCCACCCCGATCGCATTCAACTCATCCAAGGTGATACGCGCACTGGCCCACGTGCGGGCCCGAGTGGCGGTAGCCAGACCACCTATAGCGTCTCAGGTGCGGTGGCCGCAGCTGCTCGCTCGGTCAAACAGAAGTTGCTCGAGACGGCGGCAGACCACTTTGAGGCCAGCCCCAACGACCTCGTCCTCAAGGACGGCGTCGTGAGTGTCAAGGGCTTCCCCGACAAAGCCATGGAGATTGGTGCAATTGCCGAGCTGGCCGAGAACAAGGCCGGTGGCAATGGTCCAATTGTCGGCGAGGGCACATCTGCCGTCTCCGAGAACGCCCCAGGCTTCGTGGCGCACCTCGTCAAGGTGCATGTTGATCCTGACACCGGTCATGTCACGCCACTCAAGTATCTTGCAGTGCAGGACGTCGGCTTCGCCCTTAACCCAACACTGGTTGAAGGTCAGATTCATGGTGGTGTGGCGCAAGGGCTCGGTTGGGCCTTGCACGAGGCGATGATCTACGACGAGTACGGTCAGTTGCTGACAGCCAGCTTCATGGACTATGGCATTCCTGACTTCGGCGCCTTGCCCGATATTGATGTGGTCATGGTCAACAACCCCGCGCCACACGGTCCATTCGGTGCCCGTGGTATCGGTGAGCCACCAATTACGGCCGGTGCGGCTGCGGTAGCCAATGCCGTCCGGGCTGCCGTTGGTGCCCGTGTGACCGAGTTGCCACTGCGCGCCGAACGCGTCTGGCGCGCCATGCATGAGCAGGCCTAGTAATTGATGTTCAAGATTCTGAGTGCAATATTGTTTCATATCGTGGTGATTTTCTCTGCACTTTCGATGACGCAATGTGTGTCACCGTCATCGAAAGTGCAGGGGCCTGCGTTGATCTTTATATACACAAATCCTTGAGCGCCATGAACGATAGTTGCTTCCATCGTTGATGGAATAGAAGATGAGTATGTACAGGATTTGCGCATTATCCGGGTTGACTACCACACTACTGAAGGTAAGTCATTGGCTCATATTTACAGCGTACGATCACACCCTACTGTGATTCTAATTAATACTCGTGGTGACGTTGAATACATGGTGCAAGGCATACCTGATACGCAGGAATTGCTAGACAATATCGAGTCTATGCAGAATAAGAGGTAGAAAGCTAAGGAGAGAAGTATGCAAGTATTATCACGATTTGCTGGTAGCAAATGGAGAGAACATCTAATTACTCTCGGTGTTATTACCATCGCATGGTATCTCTTGGTATCTCCGTATTTACATTTGCAGTATCTTTCAACCGATGTTGGTAGTTATGTTTCACACATTCCAATTGGACTAGAATTCACTCGTTCCATTGCGCAATTCTATGTGTGGGAGCGCGTCTGGGAGTGTGGCACTTGTGCACTTTGGTCACCAAATATGGGTGGATTCCCTGTATTAAATGATTATTTTAGTTCTTTTATGCATCCGTTTTCTGCGGTGTTTAGCTCGCTATTTGGTGGTACGCGTGGGGCTATTTATACTCTTGCATTTTCCTTCCTTTTAATTGGTATAGCCACATGGTGGTTGTTAGTTTCGCTCGAACAATCGCCATTGGTTCAAATATGGGCTTCAGTTGTCGCAATGTATGGTGGCCACATGACAGGGCGACTAGAGACTGGTACTATTGGATTGCCGTTGTCATTAGCATCTGTGATGTTGGTGTTTGCCGCTACCGTGGCGTTTGTTGGCTTTCCGAGTGTGCGTCGAGCAGTTATGTTGGGGGTATCTGGAGGTGCGTTGTTATTGGCAGGTCAATTGTACATGCAGCTTGGTACCGTTATTGCATTGCCAATACTTGTAGCTTTAATTCATACTGATGTTTCATTTAAGACATTCCTTTACAAAAATATTAAGTTTCTCGGGCTAGCTGTTGTGATTGCGTTGTGTCTTATTGCGCCCTTTGCACTGACATTTTTGTTTGAATATGGTTCGACATACAAACGCAACTATGATTTAGAACTTTTAGCATCGCAGCCAATTGGATTTCTCATCTTGAACATGGTTATTGATCAAACGGATTTTTACCGTGTTGACATTCTGCAAAAGTTACCGTACACATATGCATATGCGACATTTGTTGGTTATCCTGTCATCATTTTTGCGATATTAGGAATTATGTTGGAGCGTGATGATGCACGTCGGCAAAAAATGCTAGCATTTGCAATATTGGCTGCTATTAACTTTGTTTTGGCTGCGGCAATTCCACAAAAACTCATAATGCGTATGATCCCAGAAGAATGGGCTATCCTTTTTGCGAGTATGCGTTTCATTGTCTTATTAAACGGTATTGCTGTTATATGTGTAATTATTGTTGCTTCGTATGGATTGCAGGCTGTTCATCCTATCGTGAAACAAATCAAATACAATCTTTTTGTATTTAATCCAGCGATAGTACCGTTTTTATGGCAAGGAATGTTGCTTCTTGTTCTCATTTGGCATATTGGTACATTGCAATCATTTGCGCGGAACTGGGTACACATGATGGATGTAAATAAAGATGTGTATGAACTATCTGAAGACGTAGCGGTGCTTCCTCATGGATATGTCAATATTACGAATGGCATTTATGAAATGCCTCTAATGGAGAAACAAACAAAAATTTTTGATTTGAATCCTGGATGGTATTGGGTTGGTACGAGTATTCAGCCTAATCCTGCCCCTCCACCCGCACGATATTTTGTGATTAATAACAGTGAGATGCCTGACCCTGAAAATACATCACTGATAAGTGATTACAATGGTTGGCGTTTGGTGATGTCCAATGATCCCCAAACAGAATATGCTTCAGTAGTACACAACGATGGCACAGTGACACCGTGCCAAGCAAATGCTCAAGCTGGGTTCGTCAGCATTAGCTGTGATGCACAACAAAATGGTGTGTTACGTGTATACGAGTTTAATCGGGGACACTGGATTGCAACCGTTGATGGCTCACGCAGTCCGGTACTTTCTAATGAGTGGCTTGGCATCAAGTTGTCCGCTGGTAAACATTCAGTTACGTTACAATACATGCCTTGGTACACTAGTTTAAGTATCATTTTGCTGATGCTCGGAATCATACTCAGTACCGTGTTACTGGTGAGACCACAACTTGCACAGCAGGTACTTCATGTATCAGCGGTTCGTGATTAGCTTATTTCCTTCATATTAAATGCAAACACCATCATTCCTTTACGGCCTCATGGGATGATGGTGTTGCTATTTAGAGTTAGATAGATGCAAGTTACCCACGATTGACGTGGACGCGTACATTGCCCTCGCCACTCAACAAATTAAGCAACAACGAGGTGAACGACACCACCAACGCGCCAAACAACGCCGTGGTAAATGTGTCAATAGCAAAGTTGATGCCCAAAAAGTCGGCAAAGTATGCCGTTATTAATAACAACACCGCATTGATGACCACGGTGAACAACCCCAGCGTCAAGATAATCATCGGGCACGTCAATAGCGTCAATATTGGCTTGAGCAGCTGATTAATTAAGCTGAATATCATGGCGATGATGCCCAACTGCCAGCCTGGGCCATCAAAGGTGATGCCAGGTACGAGGTACATTGCCGCAAAGATGGCCAGCGTGGTAATCAACCATTGCAGGGTAATGCGGCGCAGTGTCTGTAAGCTGTTTTCTTTGGGTTGTGATGATGAGTCCATCTGTTATCGTCCTTGTCGTGCTTTGAGTTCGCGTCCATACGATTCAATATCATCATAAAAGCGCGAGCGTTTGGTGATGCCCTCTTTGACGTTGGATTTCTTGTTTCGGTTGCTTGCCCCTGCCCGATGCTGTGTCCACGACACGTACAAGCGCTCGGCAGCGCGTGTGACTGCCACATAACACAATCTGCGCTCCTCCTCGATGCCTTCGAGCGTCCCAATACTGCGCTCATGTGGCAACACTCCCTCCTCGAGCCCGGTGACGAATACAATCGGCCACTCAAGCCCTTTGGAGGCATGAATGGTCATCAACTGTACTTGATCGCGCTCGTCGTCGCCACCGTCCGTGCTTGTCATAATGGCAACATATTGCAAAAACGCCTCGACGTCGTCGTGCTCATCAGCCACTTGAAGCAGCTCATCGATGTGTGCGAGGTTGTCCTGCAACTTTTCGGGGTCTTTGACGTAGATGTCACCGAGATGTGTTTTGTACTGAATCTGATCGATAATGTCCTCAATCAAATCGCGCGCCGAGATGCCGTTTTTGATGCGCTGACGCATGCGGCCTAACAGCTGATTGAGTTGCCGCGCGCCACTGCGCGCTTTTTCGTCGAGCTGCGCCAGAATCATCAAGTCGTTGAGCACGTCGGCAATCGCCATGTTGCGTCGGGCTGCCTCAACACTGAACACCTTGAGCGGTTTGGCCGATAAGCCACGCTTGGGGGTATCGGCAATCCGACTGAGCGCCATGTTGTCGCGGTTATTGACGGCCAAGCGCACATACGACAAGATGTCGCGTACCACGGCCCTGTCGTAGAACCCCAGCTGGCCTTTGAGTTTGTAGGGGATGCGCTTGCTCCGCAGTGCCTCCTCGTAGATGCGACTCAGGTGCTTCGAGCGATACAAAATGGCAATCTCTTTGGGGCGTCGCCCCTCACGCCGTACATCGCCGAAGGCCCCCAAGTTGTCGCTCGAGTTGACCATGCCGGCAATCTCGAAGGCAATCTTCTCGGCCTCTTCTTTGCCACTCTGATACTCCAAAAAGACCACACTCTGTTCGCCAGCTTGCCCTTGATGGTGCGCCATCAACTGCATGGGTGTCACCATTTGGCTGTGACGAATCACAGCATACGCCGCATTCAAAATCGCCTGCCGGCTGCGGTAGTTGGTCTTGAGCTCGATGGTGGTCGTCTTGTCGAAGTGCTCGGCAAAGCGACTGATAATCGTGTGATCCGCATTGCGAAAGCCATAAATCGACTGCATGGCGTCGCCCACCACAAACAACGACCGAGGTCGACTGCCAGCCGGGTCGCTGAGCATCCGCACCAGATTGAACTGACTCGGATCGGTGTCTTGGTACTCGTCCACCAAAATATGGCGCCACTGCGCTTGCACTTTGTCGAGCACCTCGTCGTTCGAGCTCAGCAGTTGTTGCGTCACCATAATCAAATCGTCGAAGTCGAGGGCATTCGCCTCGGCCAACAGCGACTGATAATGGCGGTAGCGCATGGCGACCCAGCGATCCATCGGCGTCGGATTAAAGCGCTCGATGTCGTGCGGCTTCTGCATGCGACTCTTGGCCCGCGAGATGCGCCGCTGTAGGTCGTCGATGTCGATGGCCTCCGGTGGGATATCTGTGGCGGCATCGATGCTCTGCTGAATGAGTTGGAGCTGTTCGTCGCCGCTGTAGATGCTAAAGTTGCGCGTAAAGTTGCCGACATGCCCCTCAATATGCTGACGCAGTACTTTGACACATATTGCATGGAACGTGCCGGTGGTCAGGCCGTGCAACTTGCCACCCAAAATCGGCTTGAGCCGCGTGCGCATCTCTTTGGCGGCCTTGTTGGTAAAGGTCAGCGCCAAAATGTGTTGTGGGTCGACATGATGCTGATTGACCAAATCGGCGATACGGAGGGTCAAAACGCGCGTCTTGCCGCTGCCGGCACCGGCTTTGACCAGCACCGGGCCGATAGGAGCGGTCACAGCGGCGCGTTGTTCTGCATTGAGCGAAGCCAAAAAGTCCACACGAGCCTCGATTATCTAAAAAAGTGTCCCTTGAATGGTCGTTTCGACCTGATCCCATGGCAATGGCGCTAACTGCGTGCGTTGTGCAAGTTGTTGATACAACAAGCGCGCATTGACCGGCGAGGTCAGTTCGCCCGGGCAGTGCATGAAGAAGTAGACGTCGATGCTGTCATGGAGCCACTGTGTGATGCGATCCACCCACTCATTAAACAACGCCGCATTGCGCGCGGTGTCAGGGTGACTAATATAGCGCACCAACGCCAGATTACCGGTCACCCACGGGCGCATCGGCACCTGCGGTTTGTGGTCGCGGGCATGCGCCAAATCAGCTTCAGCGCCCGGTAAATC
>JBKCLM010000007.1:0-12348 GCA_046300655.1 Chloroflexota bacterium
TGTGTTGGAGGAGCGACAGGCGCTGTGTAGCGCGGTAAGCTGGCCAACTCAGCGCAGAGCGCATCGACATAGGCCTCGATGCGATCCTCCATGTTGGCATAGGTGTTGAAGTCACAGTATGAGCAGCGGCGATGACAGAACGGAATATGAATGTACAGGTGTCGGGCACCCGATGATGTTGCGCGCCAATCCATGTGTGTGTCCTTTGGTGCGTGCGTATCACGCCTAGGGGTATTGTACCAGTCTTGGTCGGTGCCGAAGGGATTTGGGTATACTAGCTATAGGAGTTTGTCGTGCAGATGAGGGACGAGTTGTGTCTGAATCAAGCTTTCGTGATGCAATAACGGTGATTTTGTATCACCCACAACGCCAAATTAATGTGGCCTCGACGGTCCGCGCCATGAAAAATATGGGCTTTCGCCGCTTGCGTCTGGTCAACCCACGTGAGTACGAACCCGCGTTAATCGAACAGGTGGCCCATCGCAGTCAGGATGTGGTCGAGGCCATCGAGGTCTATCCGACGCTCAAAGAGGCGCTCCACGACTTGACATGGGTAGTGGGGACCACGGCCCGCCATCGTGATACACCAGTACCACCACTCGAGTTGCGCCAATCGGTGCCGAGTATTGTCCAGAAGACAGCAGAGGGGCATCAGGTCGGCTTGTTATTTGGTCCTGAGGATAACGGACTGCAACAAGCGGAGCTCGATCAGTGCCAACAATTTGTCACTATTGCTACTGACCCAACCTACGCCTCGCTCAATCTGGCACAGGCGGTCTTGTTGGTGTGTTATGAGGTGCACATGGCCGAGCCACCGGTGCGCCCTGATCGCCGGATTACCTATCCGCCGGCGCCCTTGCCGCGGATTGATGAGTTTGTGGCCACGCTCGAGGAGGCCCTACGGGCGATTGACTTCTTTAAGAGTCCAAGTGCCCCGGCCAAAATGCGCTCATTGCGCAGTTTGACCCATCGGGCGCAACCAAACGCACGTGAGATTATGCTGTTGCAGGCGATTTGTCGCGAGGCGATCAAATACATCGCCAAATTGCGGGCGCAGTAGAGACGCAGCAAAGCTGCGTCTCTACTGCGATATCGGATGTAATCAAGGAAGAAAGAATTCTTGCGTTATAATTATCACATGGTTGTTCGGTATGAGGAGAGAATCTGATGTCACCACTCGATACCCTTATCAAGGCCGATCCTACGGTTGCCCGTATGCTCGTTGGCGAAGCGACGCGGCAGCGCGATGGTCTTGAGCTGATTGCCAGTGAAAACTACACCAGCCGCGCTGTGATGGAAGCGCAAGGGTCAGTGTTGACCAACAAATATGCCGAAGGCTACCCAGGGAATCGCTACTACGGTGGCTGTGAGTGGGTCGATCAGGTTGAGAACTTGGCCCGCGATCGCGTCAAAGAAGTGTTCGGGGCAGCCTACGCCAATGTCCAACCACATTCGGGCACACAAGCCAATGCTGCAGTTTACTTCACCTTTTTGAATCCAGGCGACAAAGTGCTTGGTATGAATCTGGGGCACGGTGGTCACTTGACGCACGGGTCGCCCGTCAACTTTTCGGGCAAGATGTACAACTTTGTGCAGTACGGCATCAATCTCGAGACTGGCTACATCGACTATGAGAATGTACTCGAGATGGCCGAGCGCGAGCGCCCCAAGTTGATTACCGTGGGGGCGAGTGCCTATTCACGCGCTATTGACTTCTCAATCTTCCGCGAGATTGCCGACAGGGTTGGCGCCTACTTGTTCGCCGATATTGCCCACCCAGCCGGTTTGATTGCGGCCGGTCATTTGCCCAGCCCAATCCCCTACGCCCATGTAGTCACCTCAACGACTCACAAGACGTTGCGTGGGCCGCGCGGTGGCATTATTTTGATGGGGCAGGATTTTGAGAATCCGTTCGGCCAGAAGGCCGCCAAGAGTGGCCGTACCCTGATGATGTCAGAGGTACTCGACAAAATGGTCATCCCGGGTGCCCAAGGTGGTGCCTTGATGCATGTGGTTGCTGCCAAGGCGGTCGGGTTCGGTGAGAACTTGCAGCCCGAGTTCAAGACCTACGCCGCACAGGTCATCAAGAATGCTCAGGCGTTGGCGAATGGTCTGATGAAGCGCGGCTTCACGATTTTGTCGAATGGCACCGATAACCATCTGATGATGGTCGACTTGACCAACAAAAACGTCACTGGTAAGCAGGCTGAGGCCGTGCTCGACCAGGCGCATATCACGGCCAACAAAAACGTCATCCCGAACGACCCACGTTCGCCGTTGGTGACGTCAGGCATCCGCTTTGGCTCAGCCGCAATGACGACGCGCGGCATGAAAGAGGCCGAGATGGATATCGTGGCCGGGTTCATTGACCGCGTGATTAGCAACATCAACGACGAGCAGGTGGTCGCACAGGTCAAGGCCGAGGTAACGGCGTTCTGTCGCCCATACACCGTCCCTGGTGTCGACATTTTTGCCAACATCGAGGTGTAAATCATGACACATCCACGTATCGCGATGATTGGTGCCGGCATGATGGGCGAGGCCATGATTGGTGGACTGCTCAAACACGGTATCCCAGCCACGCATATTACGGCATCAGAGCCACGCCCTGATCGCCGGGCTGTCATGCACACGCAGTATGCTATCAACATGGTGGCGAGCAATCGTGAGGCGGTGGCGCAGGCCGATGTGGTGGTGTTTGCCATCAAGCCACAGTTGGCTGGTGTGGTGTTACCCGAGCTGAACGGGCATATTCCGGCGCAGGCGCTGGTTATCTCGATTATGGCTGGTATCACGATTGCCACCTTGCGCGACGGCTTGCATCATGCGGCGATTGTGCGCGCTATGCCCAACACGCCCGCCATGATTGGCGCTGGCATCTCGGGATGGACGGCAGTACCAGCCGTGACTGATCAGCAAAAAAGTTGGGCCCAGCAGGTGCTTTCGTCGCTCGGACACGCCGTGTATGTGGACGATGAGTACTATATCAATCATGTGACGGCGGTGTCAGGCAGCGGGCCGGCGTATGTCTTTTTGATTCTCGAGGCGATGATTGACGCCGGCGTGTCGATTGGGCTCCCACGGCATTTGGCGAAGCAGTTGGCCGAACAAAACCTGCTCGGCTCGATGCAGTACGCCTTGGCGAGTAGCAAACATCCGGCCGAGTTGCGCAACGACGTGACCTCGCCGGCGGGGACGACGGCGGCCGGTGTCAATGCAATGGAAAAGGCCGGTTTGCGCACGGCCGTCACCGAGGGCATTAAGGCGGCGTTTGAACGCTCAATTGAACTGGGCAAACCCAAGCATTAGTTCGTTGTGATTAGCATGCGCCTCGTCCGGCTTGGTCGGCGGGGCGCATTCGCATAGGAGGAATCAATGAAGATTCGTGAGATTAAGGCGATCGGCCTCTATGGCGCCTCACCCGAGGGTGGCTGGAGCGAAGAGATTAAGCCCGATGATTGTATTCATACCCTGATCGAAGTCCACACTGACGAGGGCCTGGTCGGTTATGGGAGTGTCTACACCAACGATGCGCTCGTCAAAGGTGCGTTACAAGTGCTCGAGCCACTATATCGTGGTGAATCGGCGATTGAACCAGAGCGCGTCAGTGAAAAACTCCATCAGCACACCTTTTGGTTGGGGCGTGGCGGTGCAATTACCCACACGATTAGCGGCATTGATATTGCTTTGTGGGATATTTTGGGGCAGGTGACGAAGCAACCAATCAGTCGCTTACTCGGTGGTCGCTACCGCGAGCGTGTGCGCCCCTATGCCTCGATTTTGATGGAGGAGCCGGCGATTATTACCCAACACCTGCTGGCTCTCAAAGCTGAAGGGTTTAGAGCCTTCAAAATCGGTTGGGGCCCGTTTGGCCGTGAGAGTAACGCCGTTGATGAGGCCATCGTGCGCGCTGCCCGCGATGCCATCGGCGATGGCTGGTTGATGGTCGATGCCGGGGCGAGCGATGCCTATTGGGGGCAGGGCTTTAAGTGGGCAGTGCGTACGGCTGAGATGTTGGCGAGCTACGACGTCTACTGGTTCGAGGAGGCGCTCAAGCCCGATGCCCTCGACGATTACGTGGCACTGCGCCGCCAGGCGCGCTTGCCGATTGCCGGTGGCGAGGTGTTGACGCGCCGTCAGTCGTTCCAACCGTGGCTCCAGGCTGGTGCATTCGATATCGTGCAACCCGATGTCACCAAGGTCGGCGGTATCAGCGAGGAGCGTCGGATTGCTTGGATGGCCGAGGAGAATGGCGTGCGCTTTATTCCCCACGGCTGGAATACGGCCGTCGGCCTAGCCGCCGATTTGCAACTGGCCGCCGCCTTTGCGCAGACGGACTTTGTGGAGTATTTGACGGGATCACCCTACATCGACAAGTTAGTCGCAACCCCGTGGAAGCTCGATGCTGACGGCATGTTGGCCATTCCTGATGCACCTGGGCTCGGGCTGTCGCTTGACATGGAGGCCGTGCGCTTCTATGGCCGTTGATGTGACCACGTGGCAGCCATCGACGATAGCGGTGGCAGGTCGCACGGTGACGGTGTTTGGCCGCCCGGGTTTGCCCTCGGGGCTTGTGCCGACGGCTGCGGCTGAGCTTTTGGCAATCGAAAGCGCAACGCTCACCCCACACCGACTTTTGCTCTGCGATGTCAGTATGGCGCTACCGGCGTTGCTGATGCCACCACACACGCAGACAACGGTGGTGATGCGCCACGCCGGGATGAAGGATGCGGCGGTGCGGACGTTGACACATGCGGGTATCACGGCACAGTATAGTGATGATGGCCTAGTTCCTGCTGGTGAGTATGATGTGGCGCTGATTGAGGTGTCGCCCACGCGCGAGGCGTGGCGCATGCGTCTTAATGAGGCCGCGCGTTGGTTACGGCCCGGTGGTGTGCTCATTGTAGCTGGCCCCAACGATGCCGGTGGCAAAAGTGCTGCCCCTGACGTCAAGGCGGTGTTCGGCAGTATGAATGAACGTTCCAAGGCACATCAGCGGGTTGTGACGGCGGTGAAGCACGCACAACTTTACGGAGATGACATAATGCCAACGCCATTCATGGCTGGCATACGTACCTATTACACCTATCCGGGTGTCTTTGCGGCTGACCGCCTTGATGTTGGCAGTGCCGAGTTGATTGCATCGTTGCCCGATGTGACGGGTCTGCGTGTACTCGATATCGGCGGTGGCGCCGGAGTATTGGCCGGGGCAGTGCGTGATGCGGGAGCGAGTGCTGTCGATGTGATTGATGTGGATGCGCTGGCAGTCAAGGCCATGCAACGGACATTTGTGGCCGACGCACTGGTGCGCGTGGCGTGGGGGGATGTGCTGGATGGGGTGCCGTGGGATGAACGGTATGATGTGGTGGTGACCAACCCGCCTTTTCATGCGGGCAAACGCACGGATGATAGCATGGTACGGGCGTTTGTGCAGTTGGCGGCGACGCATCTCCGCCCACGTGGTGCGCTGTACTTGGTGGCCAATGCGTTTTTGGCGTATGAGCCGTTGTTGCGGCAGTGTTTTGCGCAGGTCGAGCAAGTCCGTGCAACCAAATCATTTGTGGTCTGGCGCGGTAGGCTATAATAAGAGAGACCCTTTTTGTACCGTCTGACAGGCTTGCCCAGGTCAGCAAAGGAGCTGTGCATGGATACACGCATCGCGGCGCTTGCCGCTGCGAAGATTGTCGCCATTGTGCGATTAGAGAATTATGATCGTGCGCTCGAAGTCGCCCAAGCCCTGCTCGCTGGTGGGATTACGGCGATTGAATATACCTTGACTGGTCAAGGGGCATTTGCGGCGATAAGCAAAGTCCGGACTGCTATGGGCGATCGCATGTTGATTGGCGTCGGTACGGCGCTGACGGCCGATGATGCAATTGGTGCGATTGACGCTGGTGCGCAGTTTGTGGTGACGCCGACGGTGCGCCCAAATGTGATTAGTATTGCCGCCAAATCAAATGTGCCGACGGCGTGTGGTGCATTTACGCCGACCGAAGCGTTGACTGCCCATGAGGCTGGTGCCGCATTCGTCAAAATATTCCCAGCCCGCACCCTTGGTCCCGGCTACATCAAGGATGTGCTGGCTCCGTTGCCGTTTTTGCGTTTGATGCCGACCGGTGGTATCGGTGCCGATAACCTCAAGAGTTATCTCGACGCCGGTGCGGTTGGTGTCGGTATTGGTGGCAGTTTGGTGCCGGCCAAAGCGGTCGCAAACGGCGATTGGCAGGTGTTGACTGACGGTGCGCGCGCCTGTGTCAATGCCCTAGAGGGGAAATAGCGTATGCCAGATGTAATGACCTTTGGGGAGTGCATGGCGGTGCTCTATCCGCCCGATCCCGTCCAAATCGATGACGCGCCATTGCTCAAGTGGGATATCGGTGGCGCTGAGGCCAATTGTGCCATTGCCCTGGCGCGCCTGGGCATTTCGGTGCGCTGGCCTTCACGTGTCGGCAATGATCCGTTTGGCCGCAAGATGATTAATATTTTGGCGGGCGAGGGAGTCGACACGAGTGCGGTGGCGATTGATGCGACCAAACCGACGGGTGTCTTCTTTCGCGAGTGGTTGCCAGACGGCATGCGGCGGGTGTTCTACTACCGGGCCGGGTCAGCAGCCGCCAACATGGGCCCCGAGGACCTCAAGCCGGAGCATTTTGTGGGTGTCAAAGCCGTGCACATGACGGGGATAACGCCGGCCTTGAGTGAGCGGGCGGCGGCGACGTGTGCGCGGGCCATTGAGCTCGCCAAAGCGGCTGGATGCATGATTACGTTTGACCCCAACTTTCGGCCACGCTTGTGGAGCGCGGAGCAGGCGCGCGTGGCCATGATTCCGATGGCGCAGGCCAGTGACATCATCCTGATGGGCCACGAGGATGCTGCCGCCATGTTTGGCGAGGGAGACGATGAGCACTACTTGCAATCGGCTGTGGCCCTCGGCATCAAGACGGTGGTACTCAAACGCGCCGAGCGCGGGGCGTTGGCGATTCACGATGGTGAGCGCTTCGAGGCGACGGTGGTGAAGGCTGAGCGCGTGATTGACCCAGTGGGCGCTGGTGACGGCTTCGATGCCGGGTTTATCGCTGGGCGCTTGCGCGGCAAGAGCATTCCTGAGTCGTTACATTTGGGGGCGATTGTGGGAGCGGGATCAGTGGCGCACCTGGGCGATTATGCGGGTTATCCAACCATGGAGTTGTAGTTTTTTGCAAAAAAGGGCCGGTGCAGGGGAATCAAAATCCTCTCTGCACCGGCTTTGACTATTTAGCGCGGGAAGACGTCACCAATCGCATCATCAAATGTGGATTGGAACGACCAAATCACCAGCCCTGCCCCACCGCTTTCACGGATAAGCTCACGGGCCAACTTGAGGTCGGCATGATGCTGGGCGAGTGAACGGGTGGCCTCACGACCCTCGGTCACAAAGCCGATTTCGGTGACAACGACCGGTTTGTTCTGGCCAAGCGCTTTGAGCTCTTGCAGTGAGCGGTAGAGGTCACGGGTGAATCCCTTGCCGTAGTACCAGTGTGCTTTGTAGCGCCCGCTATCATATGGCGAGTCGTCGTAGTAGTGGAACGTATAAAAGTCGACCATGTCGGCGACGCGTAGCGCTGACTCGCGCGGCTCGAAGTGGCTTTTGGCGAAGGCCAGCCCAGTGGTGCGTAAGCGGTTGGGGTCGAGGGTTTTGACCTCGCGGAGCATGGCCTCCACAAAGCGCATGCGCTTTTCGGCCAGAGGGAAGCACTCGGCGTAGTCGGCGTTGTCCCAGTCCCAACAGCGCTTATCGACCTCGCTACCGATATCGGGTTCATTAAAGACGTCCCACGCCACAATGCCTGGGCGATTGGCGAAGTAACTCACCAGTGGCCGGACGTGCAGGCGAATCGCACTGTCGTAATGCGCAGGATCCATCTCGTGTTTGGGGTGATCAATGAGCAGCACGGGAATGACATAAATGCCACGTGCATTTGCTAGATTGATGAGCTCTTCGAGGTGTTGGAGGGCGATATTGGGTCGACCAGCCCCGTCAAAAATTGGGACTGCGCCACCAAACACATAGTAATTTAGAAAGAGTCGCACCGTGTTGACGCCTAACCCGCGTAAGCGGTCGAGGTCAGCGGTCATGCCCGGGACATCCCACGGACAATTGGCGTCAGCGCCGAATTGGAGTGACCAACAGCGACTCGCATCGACGCCGGTGGCGCGCACGTAGTTCATGCCGCGTACCTCAAAGGGCTGACCTCCCGCCATTAATCGTGGCCCATCGGCGCTAACCCAATGCATGTACGGATTAGTGGGGACATTGTAGAACCAGTTTTGATACTGCTGAATCGCTTGTACTTCATTGCCGAGTAACCCGAGTAGTACTTGATTGCCGGGATGCAACTCAAAACGGCGGCGCTCGAAGTACTGCACCGTCAAGGTGCGACCCTCGATGGTAGTGACGAATTCGTTGGTAATTGGAAAGCCGAAGCGCGTGACGCCGCCGTTGCGTTGCCAGAATCGGGCAAATTCTCCACAAATTTTGTGACCGGTCTCAGCAAACGTCTGACAACCATTGAGCCGCTCTTGGGGTCCAAACTGCCATGATGTTCCTTGAAGCTCAAGCACGCGTGCCCCGAGGCGACCGGCGGTGACGAGGCCGTTGGGTTGGATTTCGAGGCGATCGCGCTCAAACCACTGTACGGTGAGCGGCACGCCCTCGACAATCTCGCGCGTTTGACTCCCTTTGGGGAAACCGAAGACGCTCAGGCCGCCGTTGCGCTCCCAGTACTGGCGAATGGCGCCATTGATGCACTGCCCTGTCTCAGGGAAGCAGCGTGCGTCAGATGCCCAGGTTGTGGTGGGGAATAACGAGAAGACACATGCAAAAACAATCCAGAATATGAATCTCTGTGGATGACGAACCATGCACACCTCAGTCAAAAAGCGAACAATCCTACCTCATCCTACTATAGCATATAGTGAGGTTGTGATGATTACCGTTCGCTAGCGTGTACAATCGTCTGCATATCAATGGCTCATTCATGCTCATTAAAAATAATCGGGTCTTCGACGGTAGGATATTCGTGTTCGACACGCTCAACGATCGCGCGATAGTTGTCATTGTTGGGATTTGCTGCATAAATAGCACGTGCATGCAGATATGCATGGCGCTTGCGTTCAATTGATTCTGCAGATGGCCGATTGATATAACTCCCACCAAGCAAAAAGGCCATACCGGCCACCATGACCACAAAGATAATTCAGATGAACTGCTCCCTACCAGCTGGTGATATCACCGATGCCAAATTCACGAAAGCCGGACTCGTCAACGACGAGTGAATCGGCATCAATGATGCCACCGATGAGTTCGACCAGCTCAGCGGCTCGTGTAGGCGAAATGCCGATAACTCCCGCGCCCGGGTTGTCGATGACGTAGACACCGATGACCCGGTCCTGACGAAAGGCGACAATCAATGTCACATCTTGGGTGTATCGATATATCGCTGTCTCACTGGTTGAGGTGCGGTCAGCGCGGACGGACCAGTCACGTAGCAGGGCATCGACTTGGGCTTTGGTTGAGCCCATGACGCGCGTGGCTGGTTCATCAGGAATGATAGTCGGTGTATCCAATGGTACCGACGTTGGCGTATTGTCCCCTGCGCCGTATGGCACGACGACGGTAATGACGATGGGTTCGGTGGGGGTGGATGTACACGCACTGAGTGTGATAACACTTGTGATGAGAAACAGCAATAACCTGCGACGCATATGATTCTCCGCAACGATGTACTGGTATTGTACTGTTGGTAGGCGAGTGTCGGTGGTGCATACCCCCGTTGACCAAGAGACCTTAGATGCTACATAAACCGCATCACCGACGGCGTTGCCTTGATTATTATCTTGTGCTGACGTCGATGTGTGTCGTCTCTTTGACCAAATTTAAGGCGCAGGTAGCGTGTTGTCTCTTCCATGCATAATAGTGCCAGTGGTGACGGTCAGCGATAACACGAGCATAACCATCAACTGAGCAGTACATCCGTGTGGGCAACCGCTCATTGTTGAATGCGCCGCGTTGCCTATAACCCGTAGTAGCGCATGGCTAGCGCTACGAGGTAAACATCGTGCATAGGATGGAGTAATCAGCCTACTCGGATACGCCCGATCGATTGAGTGACTGACACCACTGATGCGACACACGGTGGTAGCTCTCAATTGCAGACACGAGTGCACGTTCATACGCCGCCTGCGTCTCTTTGGCATGGTGTTGGCTTGCATGTAGATGCGCATCTGCCATGGCGTTCGGTCCACCAGCGATGGTGGTGGCGCGGCGATGTAATCCGACGGCCTTGATGGCATCACGTTGGGCCTTGTCACGGGCGTGGCGGGCAGCGTTGACTGCGCTGTCGGCCTCACGTAGATCGGCCAGCACGTGGATAAATGCGGTGGAGAGCGTCGTGTAGGTTGATTCATTGGTAGGTGGCATGTGGGGCCTCCTTTTCAGAGAATTGACTGGTGGTCATGTTTACCATAGATAAAATTATTTCATTATTACGTATTTAGTGTTATAATTGTTGCAAACAGAGTTGAGAACATTATGGGTTCACACAGGAAGTGAGTGTAATGATGACACGGAGATGGTTGTATATCGGTGGAGTTATTGCACTGATTACGGTAATAATTTTGCTCTTGTTGCCGCAAAGGCAATTGAGTGCTACCTGTCAAGCTGCCACAACAGTGTGGGTGACAAAGATGACCGATGTGTTGGTGATGATGACACATACCGATGATGCCAAACCAGTACAAACTCGTGAATCACTGATCAATGCGCAACTTAAGTTACAAGACTTTGATGCGCCAGTATGTAATGAAGAAGCTGTTGGTATGGATAGCTTAATTCGCCAATCAATGGCGCCGTATATTCGTTGGACTGATGCGTTAATCCAAAATGATATGCAGTTAGCAAAGCAATATGAAGACGAAGGCGATCGTGTATTTGGTCCAGGAATTGAGCAGTTTAGTAGTTATTTGCTGAATAATAATCACGAAAGCGACTGGAATAGGTTATTTGGCGATCCGTTGCGGGCGGTTCAAAATACCCAAGAAGCCGCAAAATCAGCTGTTGCGACAGAGACGCCCGTGCCAACGGCGACGCCGGTACCGACAGAGACGCCCGTGCCAACGGCGACGCCGGTACCGACAGAGACGCCGGTACCGACAGAGACGCCCGTGCCGACAGAGACGCCCGTGCCGACGGAGACGCCCGTGCCGACGGAGACACCAGTGCCGACGAAGACGCCCGTGCCAACAAAAACCCTAGTACCGACGGCGACGCCTGATAAGCAAGCTGCGTGTCAGAAAGAACTTGCGCCGTTTATTCAAAAAGTCACGAGCATGCGCAGAGATGCTGGTGTGCTCGCAAATGTCATGTCGTACTATGTGCAGGAAATCTATATTCCTGGTACGAGTAAAGGTGCCGTGAACGAGGTATTTGCAGGTCTGAATAGTTTGCGTGTGCCTACTTGTGCTGATCAACCAACTGAAATTGTCTACTACCTGAAGTTGATGCGCGATACGATGCTCCCGGCATTCGTGGAGATGGAATTCGAGATTGCATTTGGTGAGCCTAGTACCGCATCGCGACGCTTAGTGTATGACTGGGTGGTTGAAGTAGTTGAATTTGATACCGAAATCGGTAAATTATTGGCGCAGATGCAGTAGGTTACACACATTCAGTGCTGAATATCGTGTTTTGTTGCCACTCTCATTGTTGCACAATACGCACCATGAGAGTGGGAACTCCTGAGGTAATAAGCACACCTTCTAGATGATGTCGTGATGTATCAAAGAAAGGAAAAGTATGCCGTCAGATGTCTTTCAATTTGTCCAAAAACACCTCCCTGACGCACAATTGCGCCCCGGCATACTGAGATTATTTGCCGAGAGTCTGGCCTATGTGCAGCGCGTGGCTCCCAACAAATGGACGTTGACCTGTAACCGTGATGCGTTGCGCCTGAACGTCGGTATGATTGAGGTGCTGGTGGCCATGCGCGACGAGGTCATCATTGTGGTTGACGAGGTGCGATTCAATCAAATCGATGCGGTGACTGATTGGCAGATCACCATGGAGGGTATATTCGCTGATGAGGGTGAGACAGGAGCATATCCGTCTGTGCCTGGATCGGCGGCGTTGTGTGCTGAGCCAAGTGACGCTGTGACGGCCATGGGGATTGTCCGGCCAGCCCATCACCTGCTCATCGAGCATGCGGCGCTGACGCGGGTGAATCCGGCAGTACAGAAGGCGCATCAGGCTGATTTGGCCAGTTGGATTGCCGCTGGCAATTACGTACTTTAAAAAGGAGAAAAACGATGCAA
>JBKCLM010000008.1:0-55191 GCA_046300655.1 Chloroflexota bacterium
AGTACTCACATTATCGGCCAGGTACTGCCAGAGCGGTGTAATCGTCTCAATGCCGTAGGCCCGCGGATACCCTTGCCACCACTCGGGGGTGAGCACGCGGATATGGCGGGCGTTAATCGCCGCCAACTCGATGTTGCAGGTGGCGGTAGGGGCGTGCTCAGCTAGCACCGCAAACAGTGCAGGTACGTCGAGCACACCGTGGCCGAGCGTGCTCCGCACGAGGCGGTAGCCCTCATTAGTTAAGTAGATGACATAATCTTTGAGGTGCACATTGACGATGCGCGATCCCAAGGCGCGCGCAAAGGCAATTGGCTCTTCGGCCACGGCCAATGGATTGACCGCATCAAGCGTCACACCGATGTATTTGCCACCGACTTCGTCACATATTCTGAGTAAATCATGGCTATCGAGATCTTGGTGATTCTCGGGGGCGATGATGACGTTGTGGGCCTCGGCGAGGGATCGGGTTTGTTTGAGGAGGGCAATCTGATTGGCGAGATGCGCCTCCCAGCCGCCGGGGAATGTGGCGCGGGCGCCCTCGAGCATACCACTCAGCATGACGCGCAACACTGGTGCGCCGAGGGCTGAGGCGGCAGGGATGAGCTCGGCGAGCATCTCGTGGCTAATCACGGCCCCATCGAGCACGATGCGGATGCCGAGTGAATCGGCGCGTTTGCGGAACTCTTTGAGACCGACGGCTGTGCGGTCTTTGATGATGTCGAGTGGAATTTCAATCGTTGCCAAGTTGTGGTACGCTGCCAACTCAAGCAGGGCGTGGGCATCATATGGGCGTGGGCAGACGCGCGGCGTACCAGCGCCGGCAAAGCCACAACGCCACGGAAAACTATACGCAGCCAAACCAATCGGGTTGCTGCCAAGGTGCATCGGCATAGGGTGATGTCCTTTGATGGTGCGACTAACCGAGATTGCCGTTGGGGCGCAGCACTGCTTTGGGAATCGTCAACTCCTCCATGGCCATAAAGCCCTCGTGCCAGTCGAGCAGGTCAAACTCGGTGACCAGCGGTGCCACGTTGAGCTGGCCGGTGCCCATCAATGTTAAGACACGCTCCCAGGTGCCGTGCAAGTGACTGAACGACCCTTGCAGGGTGGCAGCTTTGATAATCAAGCGGTCGAGGCTGAATCCGACGGGAGCTGGCCCCCAGCCGATTTTGGTGATTTGGCCGTTGGGGCGCACCATGTCGAGGCTTTGGTCGAGTGTCTTCGAGACGCCGACCGCATCGACCACGAGATGTGCGCCAAAGCCATCGCCGGCGTTGAGCACGGCCTCGACGACGTTTTGTTCGTCGCCCACGAGGACATCATCTGCGCCCATTTGTTTGGCGAGGTCGAGGCGGTTGCCATCACGGCGCAGACCGACGACGCTGATTCGGGCGACGCCGGCGAGACGTAAGACGGCGATACACATCAAGCCAATTGGACCGGGTCCGAGCACAACGGCGTGGTCGGCAGGGCGTGGTCGGCTTTTTTCGATAATCGCGTTGTAGGCGACACAGGCAGGTTCTGTGAGTGAGGCGTGTGTCATCGGCACATGATCGGGGATGCGGTGCAAGATGCCTGGGCGGCTGATGACGTAGTTGGCCATGGCGCCATCTGCGCCAAAGCCGAAGCCCTTGCGGTTGGGGCAGACGTTGTATTGTCCGGCACGGCAATAGGGGCAGATACCACACACCCATGAGGCGGTCTCGGAGACGACACGCTCGCCGACGCGGAATTCGTCGACACCCGCACCGACGGCAGCAATGACGCCGGCGAACTCGTGACCGAGGATGCGTGGTCCTGCCATCTGGTGATTATCGCCTTGCCAGACATGGATGTCGGTGCCACAGACGCCGACGGCGCCGACTTGGAGGAGGACTTGGCCTGGTGCGGGCGTTGGTACGCCGACTTCTTCGATTTGGGTGCGCTCGCGGGGGCCACGATAGACGAGCCCTTGCATCGTCGCATTGCTCATGGTTGCTTCCTTTGTGTTAATCATGCGTTGTGATGCGATTATACCATGAGGTTTATTTGTAATCGGTGTTGGGGTGTTTTTGACAAAAAAATACCCGCGCCGAGTGGTGCGGGTGGGAGTGGTGGGCGATAGTGGGCTCGAACCACCGACCTCATCCGTGTGAAGGATGCGCTCTGGCCAACTGAGCTAATCGCCCATAACAACGAAGTAGATTGTAGCATATGGGGTGGCTGATTGCAAACAACTTGACGCAACGCTTAATACCGTGTACGATAGTGCGCATAGTGGATGGTCATACGACAGGTAATCAAGTAATGCGTGTAGTCAAGCAATTCAACGCCTATTATTTTGGTTATTTTACCGGCTCACAACTGAGATCGGCCGTTTCGCCATGACTGACACACGATAACACGTGAACTTAACCGGCGAGAGGCATGACCTCCGCCGGTTTTTTGATGTGTCTGACACAAGAGGAGGTTTTCAATGACGATGGCCTGTCGTGGAGTGCGCGGTGCAATTACCTGTAGTGCCAACACGCGTGAGGCGATCTTGGCGGCAACGCGTGAGTTGCTCGAGGCGGTGATTGCGGCCAATGGCATCAAGGCAGAGGATGTGGCCAGTTGTTGGTTTACTACGACAACCGATCTATATGCCGAGTTCCCGGCGGTAGCTGCTCGGCAACTTGGATGGACGGATACGGCGTTGATGAACACCCACGAAATGACGGTGCCCGGTAGTCTGTCAATGTGTATTCGCCTGATTATTCATTGGAACACGACCGTGTCACAAGCTGACATCAAACATATCTATCTCGGTGGGGCGAGTGTGTTGCGACCAGATCGCGCGCGTTAAACGTTTTTAGAGGAGGGTATACGATGGTAGTTATCATGCAGAATGGCGCGTCACAGGCAGATTTAGATGCGGTGTTGGCGCGCGTTGCCGAGCATAAGTTGCGCGGCAGTGTGACCGTTGGTGAATCACAGAATATTGTTGGTATTATTGGGACGCCGATTACCGTGGCGCTCCAGGAGGCACTTGAAAGTATGAGTGGCGTGCGCGAGGTCATACGCATTTCGCGGCCGTACAAACTGGCTACTCGCGAGTTCCACCCGCTCGACACCATCGTCGACGTAAATGGCGTCAAAGTCGGTGGTGGCTCGGCAGTGGTGATGGCTGGCCCATGTGCGGTCGAGAGCGAGGCGCAGATTATGACGACGGCGATTGCCGTCAAAAAGGCCGGTGCCCACATGTTACGCGGTGGTGCGTTCAAACCACGCTCATCGCCCTACTCATTCCGCGGTATGGGTGAGGAGGCGCTCAAGTTGATGGCCAAGGCGCGCTCCGAGACTGGATTGCCAATCGTCACCGAGGTGATGACCCCGACCGATGTGGCGTTGGTCGCCGAGTATGCCGATTTGTTGCAAATCGGCGCCCGCAACATGCAAAACTACCAGTTGCTTGAGGAAGTAGGCCGCAGTCAGCGCCCGGTATTGCTCAAGCGTGGGTTGTCGGCCACGTTCGAGGAGTGGATGCTCTCGGCCGAGTACATCATGAATCAAGGTAACAATAATGTGATTTTGTGTGAGCGTGGCATCCGCACTTTCGAGACGGCCACGCGCAACACGCTCGACTTGAACGCCGTGGCCTTGGCCAAGAAGCGCACACACTTGCCCATCATCGTCGATCCATCACACGGCACGGGTAAGTGGTACTTGGTGCAACCGTTGGCGTTGGCAGGTTTGGCTGCTGGTGCCGATGGTTTGATGATCGAGGTGCACCCAGATCCGGATAAGGCGACGTCGGATGGACCACAGTCGTTGACGCTCGAGCACTTCGCCGAGTTGATGCCCAAGATCAACGCATTGGCAGGTGTATTGCATTAAGTAGTATGTGATATTTCACATGCAAAAGCGCTAGGGCCCATGTGGCTCGAGCGCTTTTGTGTTAGCACAATGCAGCAACGAGAGCAGGTATGTATAATGAACGAAGTTGATGAAAGGATCTGACGTGATTACCCGAAACGAACTGGAGGACCTACGGCAGCGCTTTGATGGCGTCCGTGGGCGACTTTGACCTGGTAGCCCGCCAAACCCAAGTAACGGCGCTCGAGGAGCAGTCTGCTGAGCCTACGTTGTGGGATAACCCGAGTAATGCGCAACAAGTACTGCAACGGTTGACCCGTCTCAAAGCCGAATTGGCGCGTTGGGCCGATGTTGATAACCGTTTAGTGATGCTGGCTGAATTTATCGCGCTTGATGATCCTGCGCTTGCCGATGAGGTTGCGCATGAATATACGGCCTTGTTGGCCGAAATAAACGCCCTCGAGACCGAAGTGCTGTTGAGTGGCAAGTACGACGATCGTGACGCATTCCTTTCAATTAAAGCGGGTATGGGTGGCACGGATGCCCAAGATTGGGCTGAGATGCTCCTGCGTACCTACATGCGTTGGGCCGAGCAACGCGGCTTTAAGTGTAATTTGGTCGATCAGAGTATGGGTGACGAGGCTGGCATCAAAAGCGCCACGCTCGAGATTCGTGGTGACTACGCCTATGGCTTGTGTAAAGCAGAGGCCGGTGTGCACCGGCTCATCCGCTTGTCGCCGTTTAATTCGGCTAATACGCGTCAGACGTCATTTGCGCTCATTGAGGTCCTGCCTGAGGTTGATGATGCGCCCGAAGTAACCATCAAGGCCGAGGATGTGCGTGTTGATGTGTATCGGGCGGGTGGCCATGGTGGGCAAGGTGTGAATACGACCGACTCGGCGGTGCGTTTGACGTACAAGCCTGGTACACCAGAACAAATTGTGGTGACCTGTCAAAACGAGCGTTCGCAGCTTCAAAACAAAGAGACAGCCATGCGCGTGTTGCGCGGGCGCTTGCTTGAGCGTGAGTTGCAACGTCAGATTGAGGAGCGCGCCAAACTCAAAGGTGAGCATGTGAAGGCTGATTTTGGCAGTCAGATGCGTACGTTTTATTTGCATCCATATACCTTGGTGAAGGATCATCGGACTGATCATGAGACGAGTAACGTGCAAGCAGTCCTTGATGGTGCGTTAGACCCGTTTATTGATGCATATTTGCGTTGGAATGTTGGGCGCGAGTAATGACTTAATTGACCTGCATAGAACCACACGGAGTCCATACGTGATTGGACGCCGTGTGGTTTTTGTGTCAAAGATTGACCATTTATAGATATACATACAATACATTGCATGTTTTTAACAATGTTGAGATATCCATGATGTGCTACTGGGTATAGGTTAGTATGTGTGAGTGTTGTGCTTGCAGGATGTGGCGTTTGGGTTAATGAGGACACAAACTGTGATTGGTCAGGAACAGTTTTGAACGATATCTACGCCTGTTCTGATCTGACATCAATGCCAAAAGAAACGATATTCCAACTTTTTTTGCATACCGGTGCCGCTGACGGGTACCTGTGTGCCAACTACCAAGATTCCGATATCGACTCGTTGATGATGGAGGGAGTGGGAACGGGTCGCAGGGGGTACATGTATCAAAGATATGAGTCAGTATATTCAGAGAAATGATGTATGTGTGCGATGCATTGATATCGGTGTCATTCGTTGTGGATGTGGCATGTTAGGGGGATTGGGTATATTGTGAGGTATGTATGGATTGTAATTTATGGGAATATTTGTGATATACGATAAATTATAGTAATCATATTTTAATCCATCGTATTGCACAAATTACGGTTATTGTATATTATTATGCATGTAGCATTGTACTGAGGGAACAAATATGTTTGACTTTCAAGCGCTAAATTGGTGGGCGATTCTGGTAAGCACCATCGTGTGTATCAGAAGTGGCTCGTTGTGGTTCAACCCACATAGCTTCTTCAACGTATTTGGCCGTGGTCAACCAAACACTGATTTGACCGTGTACCGGCCCAACACTCCACCAAACATGGTGTTGTTGTTTGCGTTCACAATCATCACGTCGTTCATCATGCCATTGTTCATGTCATTGATGATTTTCGCACTGTACCCATTTGAGTCAACCTGGAGCGATGGTGTTGTGGTCGGCTTCGTGTTGTGGATGGGTTTCGTTGCACCGCCGTACTTGGTCAACAACTTCTTCGGCGGTCATGGCTTCAAGGTGTGGATCATCGAGACTGCCAACCATCTGTTGAACTTCTTGGTGTTGGGTGCCATTCTTGGCGCATGGCGCTAAGGACTGGTCTAGCTGAGCGAATCACGTAAAATCTGGGAGAGGCGCGGTAAGTCCAATGGTTTGGGCATAAATACCGCGCCTTCTTCTTCGAGGTCGGTGAACCATGCTTGGCGATGGAGCGCGGTGGTAATAATCATTGGCACATTGCGGACTTGGAGTTCGCTTTGTAGCGCTCTGAATGTCGCGACGCCGTCCATATAGGGCATCATCACATCACAAATAATTGCGTCCGGGAGGCCGTTTGCACAGAGTGCGACGGCCTCTTGGCCGTTTGCGGCCAAGACGATATCATAGCCTTCGCTCCGGAGTGCGCTGGCCAGTGCGCGGCGTAATGTTGCATCATCATCAATAATCAATACTGTTTTTGTCATGAGAAATACTCCAACCAAATACCGAATTCATGGCTTTGCCGTTGTCCATCTAGCGCATATGGTCGATTGTGGTGTAGATGAAAGCATGAATGACGTATTTCCACAACGCATGTATTGTACAAAACTATACGACAAATCGGTGTGGATTTAGGCGACCTTGTGGATCGAATTCGTGGCGAATCTGTTGCATGATGTCGAATCCTGCGGCGGGTGTATGCCAGTACGTCGGCAAATTGGGTGTGGTAGTGGCAATCCACAGGGCTTCGGGGATGGCATTGAACCATGCAGCTTGTGTGGTCGCATCAACCCCAGAGATACGCAGATAGCCGCTCCCAACGCTGGCGCGCACATGAATGCTGATATCGCCGCCAAGTTGATTGACATACAAGGAGCAACGTTCAATGAACTCACCCACACACATCGGCAACGTGCTCCAACGAATCACACAAGTGTGTTCGGCTAGGGTATGCACGCTACTTGCATCATTAATATGATGCCAGCAGGTGGTGTTTAGGGCATCACTAAACCAATGTGTGGCGCCGCCATGATGATGGGCGCGTGCGGTGAGGTCGTGTTGATGGCGCGTAACGGCGGCGAGTGGCCCCTCGCTGGCAAGTGCTACCCCCCATGCACCTTGAAGCTGCAGACGGGACAATATTGCCTGATCAATCAGCTCGACAGTGACTGGTGTCAGTTGACTTGCGACGATGTCGTCGATATAGCTGAGGGCTGATTGAAGCGCACTGAACGTGGCAATGACGGTCCCATGATGGGTGGGGATTGGATAGAGTTTGAAGTTGGCTGAGACGATGAGTGCAAGCGTACCGAAGCTCCCGTGATAGAGCTTCATCATGTCAAAGCCGCTGACGTTTTTGACGACCATACCACCGGCTTTGGAGACTTGCCCGTTGATTTCGATCACACTAATGCCAATCATCATGTCACGCAGGATGCCATAAATGGCACGCCGTGGGCCATCAGCGGCCGTAGCGATCAGTCCACCAATGGTGGCGTGATCGGGCAGGGCTGGGTCAACGGGGAGCATTTGGCCGTGATGTGCGAGATACGTACGTAGTGCACCGATGGTCATACCTGCCTCGACGCTGATAGTCAGGTCATTCGGCTCGTGGTGGATGACACGGTTGAGTGCAGTGGTGACAATGACGAGGTCGGCCTGCGCAGGAGTAGCGCCGATGAGTTGGTGTGTACCGCCGCCCCACGGGATGACGTGCCAACCATGGTGGGCGGCGAGTTGCATAATCTCGCTGGCTTCGGCGATGGTTGTGGGGATGGCGACGCGCTCAGGGACACAGGTGCGGATGGCATATTGATGGCGGAGCGCCAAATCATCGCTGATGCGGGGATGTGCCGTTGTCATGGGGTGTGTGCTCCGTCTTTGTTATACCCAGGTACCGTTGGGGATTTCAATGATTTGGTTGGCCTGAATTGCGTTTTGGCGCAATTCGGCGAGTTCACCACAACCCTTACGAGCAGGGAAGACTTTGCCAGGGTTGAAGAGCTCGAGTGGATCGAATGAACGCCGTAGCCCTGCCATAGCGGCGAGATCGGCGGTGCTAAACAGAATATCCATGTAGTCGCGCTTTTCGACGCCGATACCGTGTTCGCCACTGACGACGCCGCCAAGGCGCACTGATTCTTTGAGGATTTCGGTGGCGGCGCCGAGGGCACGCTCGAGTTGATTGCGATCACGGCGGTCGAACAGAATAAGCGGATGGAGATTGCCGTCGCCGGCATGGAAAACGTTGGCGATGGGCAATTTGAAATCACTCGCCACATCACCAACGTGGGCCAGGATGCTGGGGAGTTGGGTGCGTGGCACAACGGTATCGACGAGGTAATAACTTGGTGAGAGGCGTCCCATGGCGCCGAAGGCGTTTTTGCGGGCGGCCCAGACTTGAGCTTGTTCGGCAGGAGTTGTCGCCGGCCGCACCTCAATGGCACCATGATCACGGCAGATTTGGGTGACATCGCGGAGCAGGTCATCGAGTCCTTCGTTGACGCCGTCGATTTCGATGAGCAGGGCTGCGCCGGCGCTTTCGGGGAGACCGAGTTTATACATGCCGTTGACGGCTTTGATGGCAAGTTTATCCATCATCTCGAGGGCTGCGGGGAGCAGGCCACGGGCGATAATCGTCGAGACGGTTTGGGAGGCGGAGGGAATATCAGGGAACAAGGCGAGTACGACGCGCAACGCCTCGGGGAGGCGTGTCATTCGAACCCAGGCCTCAGTGACGATGCCGAACATGCCCTCAGAGCCGGTCATGATGCCGGCGAGGTCGTACCCAACGGTATCGAAGCGCCCATTACCTGTCCAAATCAGGTTGCCGTTGGGCAGGACGGTGCGGAGTGCGAGCACATGATTGGTGGTCATGCCGTATTTGAGGCAGTGTGGACCACCGCTGTTGTTGGCGATATTGCCGCCGATGGTGCAGGCTTTTTGGGAGGATGGATCGGGCATAAAGGCGTAGCCGTAGTTGGCGAGGTATTGTGAGAGCTCCCAGTTGATGACGCCGGGTTGGACGCGGGCGCGTTTGTTGCGGGTGTCAACCTCGAGCACTTGATCCATGCGGGTCATGGCGATGACGATGCCACCGTGGATGGGGGTTGCACCGCCTGAAAGGCCGGTGCCAGCGCCACGAGCCACGACAGGAATACGGGCTTGGTGTGCGAGTTTGACAACGGCGGCGGTTTGTTCGCTGGTGCGTGGGAGCACGACAAGGTTGGGCATGTGGAGGTCCATGACACAGCCATCGGCTTCGTAGGTCAGCAGAGCGGCATCGCCGTCAACAACGCCATCATGGCCGACGATGTTACGGAGTGCAGTAATTAAGGCTGAAGTGTGCATGGGTTATTACTCACAGATTCGCAAGAGATATGAATGACGACAAATGTCTGGACACTATTATATGGTCAAATTGATGCACATGAATCGGTGTCCGATATACAGAGTAGCGGTAATTTGTGATTTTGTGAGGTGATAGCTGGTAGATGAATGGTGTAAATAATCTTTGAAGAGATAGTGTGTAATGTAGTGATTATTGCGCTGTATAGGGGTGATTTGCACAAAGTAACCAAGCAAATTGCATCATATTTGTAATGTATTGGCACAAAACGAGTGCAAATTCCATTGACTTGCACTATCAAATACACTAAAATACTTCTCATGCATACTTAACTCGTCCACGATGTGTTCTTAATGTGTCACATTTGTGGCGGTAAAGTTAGGTGTGTAATCAGATTTCCGTTCTCTTCGAAAGGAACAGAACACTATGGGACGAACCACTTCGTCATGGAAGCGCAGCGCCGCCCTTTTGGCAGCCGCTTTGTTGCTCCCACTGCTCGTGGCCTGTGGTGGCAGTGCACCAGCCGCTGAGCCAACTGCCGCTCCAGCCGCTGAAGAGCCAGCCGCCGAGCCAACCGCCGCTCCAGCTGAGGAGCCAGCTCCAGAGCCAACCGCTGCTCCAGAGCCAACCGCCGAGCCAGCCGCCGAGAAGGATACCACGTTGAACATCCTTTACTGGCAGGCCGTAACCACGTTGAATCCTCACCTGGCTTCAGGTACCAAGGACTTCGACGGTGCCGGTGTTATTCTTGAGCCACTTGCTCGCTACAACTCAAGTGATGAGTTGGTTCCTTACTTGGCTGAGGAAATTCCAACCACCACAAACGGTGGCGTGGCAGCCGATGGCACCAGCGTAACCTGGAAGTTGAAGAAGGGTGTGAAGTGGTCAGATGGCAGTGATTTCACCGCCGATGACGTCATCTTCACGTGGCAGTACGCTTCAAACGAGGCCACCGCTGCTACCACCTCAGCCAACTTCGCCAACATTGCCAACATCGAGGCTCTTGACCCACATACCGTCAAGATCACCTGGAAGCAAGCAACCCCAGATCCATACTTGCCATTCGTCAGCTACTCGGGCATGGTGCTCCAGAAGGCTCAGTTCGGTAACTGTGCTGGTGAGGCCGCTCTGACCGACGCTGCATGTCAGGCTGCCAACTTGGCTCCTATCGGTACCAATGCGTACAAGCTTAAGGAGTTCAAGCCGGGCGACGTCGTAATTTACGAGAAGAACCCAGCCTACCGCAACGCCGACAAGACCTACTTCGAGATGGTCGAGATCAAGGGTGGTGGTGACGCCACTTCAGCTGCTCGCGCTGTCTGTGAGACGGGTGAAGTCGACTACTCATGGAACTTGCAAGTCGCCAAGGCTGCTCTCGAGCCAATCTTGGCCGCTGGTAAGTGTGAGCCAATCGCCGGTGGTTCATTCGGTGTTGAGCGTATCGTCGTCAACTTCAGCGATCCAAACCCAGCCTTGGGTGCCAAGCGCTCAGAGCCAGATCAGCCACACCCAGTCTTGGTTGACCTCAAGGTTCGCCAAGCAATCAACAAGGCCATCGACCGCAAGGCTATTGCCGAGCAGCTCTACGGCCCAACCGGTGTTGCCGGTTGTAACATCTTGGTGGTTCCAGCCAACCTCGACTCAAAGAACACAAGCTGTGAGCGCGACGTTGAGGGTGCCAAGAAGTTGATGGAAGAGGCCGGTTGGAAGATCGAGGGCGGCAAGGCAACCAAGGATGGCAAGCCATTCCCAGCGTTGTACTTCTCAACCTCAATCAACCCACTTCGCCAAGGCGAGCAAGCCATTGTCAAGGCTAACTTGGCCGAGATTGGTATTGCCGTCAACCTCAAGGCTGTTGACGCTGGTGTCTTCTTCTCAGGTGACCCAGGCAACGACGACACCTTGAACAAGATGTTCGTTGACATCCAAATGTACACCAACGGTCCAAGCGGCACCGATCCTCAGTCATACTTCGAGGGTTGGCTCTGTAAGAACCGCAATTCAGCTGAGAACAGCTGGAATGGTGGCAACGACGGTCGTTACTGCAACCCAGACTACGACAAGCTCTATGAGCAGTATGCTGCTGAGTTTGATTTGGGCAAGCGCGCTGAGTTGGCAATCGCCCTAAACGACTTCTTGATCAACGACGTAGCTGTGATGCCTTTGATCAACCGCCGCACGCCAAACGCCAAGATTGTTGGGTTGAATGGTCCAACCTACAACACCTTTGACTCAGGCTTGTGGAACATTCACGAGTGGTCAAAGTAGTCCGTTAGTTCGTTCATCACTGGTAGGAGTTGGTGTACGCCAACTCCTACCGACCCCCTCCCCTCACTTTACTTCCTCTCTTACATTTACGTGGAGAATCACTCCATGACCCAATACATCATCCGTCGTGTATTAATTGCCGTTCCGACGTTGCTATTGATTAGCATGATCATCTTTGCAGTGCTCGCGTTAGCACCAGGTGATCCCTTGGCACAATTTGCCTTGAACCCCGCAATCCCAGAATCAACCCGAGATCGCATCCGCGAGGCATTCGGCCTTGATCGACCATGGAACGAACGTTATGTGCGTTGGTTGATTGCCCTCGTCAAGGGTGATTGGGGTTTTTCGTTTGCTTCAAAGTCACCGGTGATTGGTATCGTTGTGCAACGCATTCCTCAAACACTTCAAGTGGTGGGGCTTGCGTACTTAATTGCGATTTCTCTTGCCATACCAATTGGAATTATTTCGGCGGTTAAGCAATATTCAATATTCGACCAGATTGCTACATTTTTCTCGTTTATTGGTGGTTCATTGCCGTCGTTCTTTACTGGGTTGGCATTTATGCTGATATTTGCCATCAACTTGCAATGGTTCCCGATTGTGTATAACTCGACCATTGACATCAATAGTTGGGATGCACTGGTGCAGCAATTGCGGCAGATGGTGTTGCCGATTTCTGTGTTAGTGGTACAGCAGACCGCCGCACTGACGCGCTTTATGCGCTCGTCAATGCTGGATAATTTGCCACTCGACTATGTGCGTACTGCGCGAGCGAAAGGTCTGGCTGATTGGACAGTGGTAATTCGTCACGTTGTGGTGAACAGCATTATTCCGGTTGTTACCTTGATTGCACTTGGTATTCCAAATATTTTTGCAGGGGCAATCATCACCGAGAACTTGTTCCGAGTCAATGGATTAGGGCAGCTCTTGGTGACATCGATTCAGAATTCAGACACACCTACGGTGATGGCGTTGGCATTCATCTTTTCTATCTTGGTGGTCTTCTTTAATCTGATAGCTGATCTTTTGTACGGCGTGCTTGACCCACGGGTGAAGTACAACTAATTCATCCTGCTGTTGCACAGAATAAGGTAGAACATATGACTGCTAACTCACCAGTGAATGATACCATCAAGCAACTCGCAGCAAACGTGTCAAAGAAACCCCGCACATTGTGGGGCGATGCGTGGCGTCGCTTTAAACGACATAAACTTGCGATTGTTGGGAGCATCACGCTACTGGTTTTTATTGTGACGGTACTGGTTGGCCCTCTGTTATGGCGAGTGAATCGCGATGCGCTCGATTTTGTCAATACGATGAGTGCACCGTATTTTTCATATCCTGCAGAGAATAAAGAATACTGTGACCAACTCGCCAAAACGCAGGCCGAAATGGGCATCGACCCGATGACGGAGTCATTTGTCGATCCGATGTGTATTTATCACCCATTTGGTAGTGATGAGCTCGGTCGCGATCAATTTGCGCGTGCCTTATACGGTGGCCGTATTTCGTTGTCGGTTGGCTTTACGGCGATGTTAATTGCGGTGACACTCGGTGCCGTGATTGGTGCGGTGGCAGGTTACTTCGGTGGTGTGGTTGATGAGGTTCTTAGCTTTATTACGAATCTCTTTTTGTCATTGCCAACGTTGCCGTTGTTGCTTTTAACTGTCTACTTGTTCCGCGATTCGGTAACTGCCACACTAGGACTAGAGTTTGGTATGTTCACGATTGTGGTGACGATGATTGGCGTATTAGCATGGATGTCGACATCGCGTATTGTGCGTGCTGCATTCATCTCGCTCAAACAAAAAGAGTTTGTTGAAGCGGCAGTTTGTGTGGGCGTGAGCCGCTGGGGCATCATGTTCCGCCACATTTTGCCCAATGCGATGAGCCCAATTATTGTGGCAGCCACACTTGAGGTCGGTAGTGCGATTTTGAGTGAGTCGACGTTATCGTTCTTGGGTATCGGCTTCCCACCGGACACTCCAACGTGGGGACGTTTGGTAACAGACGGTAGCCAGTACTTGCAGACATCACCGCATTTGTCGATGATCCCTGCTGCGTTGATCTTCTTCACCGTGTTGAGTATCAACTTCATTGGTGACGGCTTGCGCGACGCACTTGACCCACGTTCACGCCTCTAGGAGTAGGAATGCGCCCACTGCGTATTACCATGGTAGCGCCCTTCGGCATTCGGCCGAAGGGCACCCTTTTGGCCCGCATGTTGCCGTTGGCGCACGCATTGAGCGCCCGTGGCCATGCGGTGCATATTATTGCGCCACCGATTCACAACCCACAAGATGCAGCAACGTCAGTGATGCATGGCGCAGTGCGCGTGACCCATACTGCGGTGACGTCAGCCGGTCCGCTTGGGGTGCTCCGCCAAGCACAGATGCTGTGGCGGGCTACCGCTGCCGATACACCTGATATTATCCACCTCTTCAAGCCCAAAGGCCACGCTGGCTTGGCAGCGCGCTGGGCACGACTTGTTGCGCCACAGATTCCACTCGTGGTTGATTGCGATGATCGTGAAAGTGTGGGCGGGTGGAACGACGAATTGCCCTATCCGGCTAGCGCCAAAGCGCTGTTTGCCTGGCAAGAACGTGATTTGCCGCGTATCGCTGATGCGGTAACAGTGGCCAGCCGCACGCTCCAGAGCTTGGTGTGGGCCGATGGTGTTCTGCGTGCGGCGACGTTTTATGTGCCCAATGCGGCGAATATCACCCAGCAATCTGCGTTTGTGCCTCGTACTGCGCCTACACTGGTGTTGTATACGCGTTTTTGGGAGTTTGATCTACGTGAGATGGTCACAATCATGACTCAGATTGTGGCACGCCGCCCTGACGTGCATCTGCATGTGATTGGGACGGGTGAGAACGGCGAGGAGTTACGGTTTGGTCAACTGTTGACACAGCACCAAATTGCCGCGCATGTGACCATGCACGGTTGGATGCAACCGGCCGATATTCCGGCAGTATTGCACCGGGCGAGTATGGCTCTCGTACCGGTCAATGACACATTGATTAACCGGGCGCGATGCTCGGCCAAATTGCTCGAGTTGTTGGCGGCTGGGCTCGTCGTGGTGGGGCATGATGTAGGTGAGATGCGGACGTTTGTGCAGCACGGCGAAAACGGTTATGTGGTTGATCCAGCGGATATACGTGCGTTTGTGGTAGCGGTGTGTGATACGCTTGATAATCCACAAAAACTGACTGCGATGCAATCTGCCGCCTATCAATCTGCGCAACAGCATGCGTGGGAGACGCGAGTTGCTGCGTGTGAGGCAGCGTACACCCATGCAATGCAGTCATGACATACCTGTGTGTTGATAGCACGGCGAGGGGTATCAGCAAGTGTGGGCGGTCATCGTTTTCTACAAAAAGCTATCAACGACGAGTGTAAATCCGATAATGGCCGCGATCAGCGTGATGATAATCCACAATCCCTCGGCTTGGATGTCACGCCATTGCGGACGTTTGGCGCTTTTGCTGACCTCGTAACGGACGCCTCGCCAGTAGGTGACGTTGCTCGATTGGGTGCGTTTTTGCAGGCGTTGCCAGACATCTGCGCCTTGCAAAAAACCAATTGCCAATAAGCCAATCCCGACGATAACATCGGGGATGAAGTTGAATGATGCAACGATGAGCGCAATCATGGCGAGGAGTGCGTAGCGGGCATTTGGTGGGAAATTAAATTTTTTCATTGAGGTATTCCTTGCGATTGATGGTAGTGCAACAAGCAGTATTTGCGCACAGTCAAAGTATACAATACGTCTATGAGACTGCCGTTACTATGGGCTGAAGCGGTACATTATGGTCGAAAACGTACAACGTATTGGTCGATTATTGTTTGGAACGTTGGATTGGCGACGCATGGTATCTATAATCATACCGGGAATCGGTGTGGGTAGTCTCATATGGTTGATATATGACGGAGCACTATGGCAGCGGATCATTGTCGTGTTGTTGACAATTGATTTGGTCGCAGGGGCTATATCGAATGCAACTCCTCAAACGAATGCAGAGTGGCGTCGCCTGACGCGTTGGCATCGATGGCTGTTTGTGGCAGTGCATGTGTGTGTGTATCCGTTGGTATTGTGGCAGTTGATGGCATCGCACGGATTATTTTGGGCGATGCTGATTATACTGACGATAAAAATGATGTTTTTTGTGCGTGGCACATTGTGGCGGGTTGCCTGATTTGGGCTGGAATGCGTTGTTTACTATCACGTATAATACTATTCGATAGGGTATTGAATGAATGCAATGAATATGCGTGAAACGCCGAACATATCAACGCGCAATCGTGAATCACTCGTGACCGCATTACTGCGCTCCGTGCTGTGGGTGATGGTGATGATCATCATGTATTTGGGTGTAGTGACCTACTTGGTGTCAGCCCAAAGCAAACGTGATGAAACACGTCAGGCCGATGCGGCAATTGTATTGGGCGCCGCCGTGTGGGCTGGCAATCCTTCGCCGGTGTTGCGTGCGCGGCTCGATCATGCGTTATTGCTGTTCCAAAATAAACAAATCACGCGGATTGTGGTGACGGGCGGAGTCGGCCGTGGTGATACCATGTCTGAGGCTGAGGCGAGTGCAGAATACCTGAAAAGCAAGGGCGTGCCAGCAGAGGCGATTTTGCTTGAACAAGAGGGGCGATCCACCTACGAAAGCCTCAAAACAGCGGCAGTCCTGGCCAAAGAAGCCAATATCATGCGCGTGTTGTTGGTAAGTGATCCGTTCCACATGTTGCGTTCGCTCAAAATGGCCCAAGACCTGGGGCTTGAGGCATACGCCTCGCCGACAACGACCTCACCAATTTCGACACGACCGCTCGAAGAGCAGTTTTATATGCTCCGCGAAGCGATTGCCTATACTGCCTATTTGTTTAACCACGAATAATCTTAGGCGCTGATGGTGCCGTTGGCGATGAGTGCAGCCCGATTGACGATTGATTTGGGCAGGCCACTAGCGCACCACCGCGCAATCTCAAGGCCGGCATAATACTGCAGACGTACTAACGAATCCTCTGAATACCAGGCTACGTGACAGGTGATGATGCAATTGTCGATGCCCCGGAGTGGGTGTTCGGCAGGCATTGGCTCTTGCTCAAGCACGTCGAGGGCTGCACCAGCGATGCGACCGCTCCGTAGCGCGTTGGCTAGGTCTGCGCTGTTGACGATGCCACCACGCGCCGTGTTGACGAGGTAGCTGGTGGGCTTCATCATAGCCAAACGCTCCGCATTAATAAAGTGTTTGGTCTCGTGGTTGAGTGGCAGGTGCACACAGATGATGTCGCTGTGTTGCATCACTGACTCCCACGATGCGCCGGTCACATGATGATTGGCAAATACCTCGGCAGATACAAACGGGTCATAGGCCATGACGTGCATATTGAATGCCAGGGCACGTTTGGCGACCTCGCGGGCGATATTGCCGAAGCCGAGTAACCCGACCTGTTTGTGGTGAAGGCCCATGATGGGGTGGAAGAGGTTGTCGTTCCATACTCCAGCCCGCACCGATGCATCGATTTGAGGCACTTTGCGTATAATGCCGAGCATGAGCGCCAACGTGTGATCGGCAACCTCTTGGACGCCGTAATCGGGGATATTGACCACCATCACGCCGTGTTCGCTGGCTGCAGTCACATCGACGCTGTCGAAGCCGACGCCGTAGCGCACGATCATCTTGAGGCTGGTGAGCGCCGCAAACACCTCACGCGTGAGCGGTGCATATTGATTCAACAGGACGTTGGCATCAGCGCATTGTGCAATGACGTCGGCGGCAGTACGACATTGACGGACTGTGAAGGTATAGTCGTGTCCGGTCAATGCGGATTTTTCGTGATCGTGATGTGCGTAGGTGGCGTCGGTCACATAGATGGTGATGGACATGACTGTGCTCCTTTGGTGTGTTATGGCGCTGTGGGTTGAACTGCTTCGAGAACCGTAATAATCTGGTTGAGCCACTCTTTACCGGCCTGTTGCCGCCCGATCCGGACAAATTGGGGGCCAATCTTGATATGTTTGTCGCGCATAAAGCGCCGTTGCAGGCGCAGGCGTAACGCATCGTTCCCGTCGGGGAGCTTGATGATGTACTCTTGCTCCGAGGCGACGACCGATGGCACGCCAGATTGTAAGGCGAGGCTTTTGATGTGGAGCCACGTCAGCAGATGCTCAACGGGCTCGGGTGGCCGCCCAAAGCGGTCGCGGAGCATGTGTCGCAGACCTTTGACGGCCACCACGGTTTGGGCCTCGGCCATGTGCTGATACGTCGATAAGCGCACTTGGTCGTCGGGGATGTAGTCGACGGGCAAGAATGCGTTGAGTGGCAGATCGACGGTGACCAGTGGGGTGACAAGCACCTTCTCGTCGACTTTGATGCGCCTGATAGGTGTTGGTGTCGTCGGTGTCGTTGGTGTCGTTGGAGTATCGCTACGTACTTCTTCGGGAGCAATCTTCTGCTGTTGTTGTTCAGTATCGAAGCGATGTTTCATCGTACGTACGGCTTGTTCGAGCAAGCGTGAGTAGAGATCAAAGCCGACGGCGGCGATATGACCGCTCTGCTCGGCGCCGAGCAAATTACCGGCACCACGAATCTCGAGGTCGCGCATGGCAATCTTAAAGCCAGCCCCCAACTCGGTAGCCTCTTGGATGGCCTGTAGGCGTTGGTGTGCCTCGATGGTGAGTGGTACGCCAGGTGGCAAACAGAGGTAGCAGTAGGCGCGCTGATTGCTCCGGCCGACGCGACCGCGGAGTTGGTAGAGTTGGGCGAGGCCGTAATACGGCGCATCGTCGATGATAATTGTGTTGGCAGATGAAACATCAAGCCCGTTTTCGATGATAGTGGTACAGACTAATACGTTGGTGCGACCCGTATAAAAATCCAGCATGGCGCGCTCGAGTTGATGCTCGGCGAGCTGCCCGTGGCCGACGCCGATGCGCGCATGGGGCACGAGGCGTTTGATGGTGTCGGCGAGTTGATAGATCGAATGGACACGGTTGTGGACGACGTAGACTTGGCCGTCACGTTCGAGTTCGCGCTCGATGGCTTCACGCATGTGGCGCTCGTCGCGTTGGATGAGATAGGTTTTGACGGGCATGCGCTCTTCGGGTGGGGTCTCGATGACGCTGAGATCACGGATACCGGCCAGCGACATGTGGAGGGTACGCGGGATAGGGGTGGCGGTGAGCGTGAGCACATCGATACCACTTTTGAGTTGCTTGAGGCGCTCTTTGTGCTTGACGCCAAAGCGTTGCTCTTCGTCGACAATCAACAAGCCCAAATCTTTGAAGTGCACATCGTTGGAGAGCAACCGGTGCGTGCCAATCAAAATATCGACTTGGCCGGTGGCGGTATGTGCCAGCACGACACCTTGGTCTTTGGCACTGCGAAAGCGTGAAATCAACTCGACTTTGATGGGAAAGGCCGCCATGCGCCGACTAAATGTCTCGAAGTGTTGTTGGGCGAGGACGGTGGTTGGTACGAGTACTGCAACTTGTTTGCCGCTTTGGACCGCTTTAAACGCTGCTCGCAAGGCGACCTCGGTTTTACCGAAACCGACATCACCACATACAAGGCGATCCATCGGTTGATCAGACTCCATATCGTATTTGACGTCGGTGATGGCTTTGAGCTGGTCGGGCGTTTCGTTGTAGGGAAAGGCTGCCTCAAAATCACGTTGCCAATTATTATCAGTCGCATAAGCGAAGCCCTTGCTGGTGCTGCGTTTGGCATAAATTGCCAAGAGCTCCTCGGTCAAATCTTCGACCGATTTGCGCGCTTTGCGCTTGGCCCGCTCCCACTCCTGGGTCCCGAGGCGCGTCAGCGTTGGCTCGGCGTCGCCGGCACCGATATAACGTGAGACGCGGTCGACTTGGTCAATTGGTACATATAACTTATCACCGGCGGCGTAGCGCAAGTTCAGGTACTCGCGCTCGATGTTGTCGATGGTGCGGCGAATCATGCCCTCATAGGCGGCGATGCCGTGCTCGATGTGTACGACATAATCGCCGACTTGGAGTCCGCGCAAAAACGCTGCCCGCTCTTGACTGGCTTGATCGACGCGATCGGTCTTTTTGGGGCGGGCTTGGCTACGGCGCTGGGTCCAGCCGAAGATTTCAGCATCGCTGTAGATGGTCAAGTTGAGCGCCGGCGAGCTCCAGCCGCTGTCGATGATGCCGTGGACGACGTGCAGGTTGTGCATGTCAGCGCCTGATTCTTCGACCATCTCATGCAGACGCGCTGCTTGCGGGGTGACCAGATAAACCTGTTGGTTGTTGAGCAGGCGTTTTTGGATGTCGTTGACTAGCTCTTTGAGGCGCCCACCATACAAATCAACGCCGCGGAAGAGCTCAGGGTCGAGCGTGACAATCTGCGGGTCAGCGAGTAGCTCACGGAACGGCAAATCTGCTGTGGCCATATGCATGACGCGAGTATGGTCCAAGGCTGTGCGCCAATCGAGGATAACCGTTGGATACCACGGCGGGAGCTCACCGCTTTCGACATGTTGGACGCGGCGTTGCTCATGCTGGATGCCGTATTCGCTGGCTGCTTGGGCGACCAATACTGGCTCGCTGATGATGAGTGGGATGTCGGCATCAAGATTTGTGGTAAGGCCCGAGAGTTGCAGATTGGGCGCATAAAACGGCGCCAAAAACTCGCGCCCGTCGAAGCGTTCATCGTGACCGAGTCGTTCGATGAACTGGTGCCATTCATGTTGGGCCTCGGTGCGGAGCATTGAGTAGTCTTGGTGGGTGAGCCATTCGATGACCATACTCGTCTTGGTGCTTTGGTACTCGTGGGCTGGGCCGATGGTGATTTCGTTGATGGACTCGATGCTCCGTTGGGTCAGTGGCTCAAACCAGCGCAGGCTGTCGATCTCGTCACCAAAGAACTCAATGCGGAGTGGGTGGGTGGTGCCCAACGGGAAGATGTCGAGAATACCGCCGCGCCGATTAATCTCACCCGGCTCGTTGACCGAGGTACTGGCACGGTAGCCGAGATTGACCCAGTGATGCATGAGTTGAAGGGGATCGTAGTGCTGCCCGAGTGTCAGCGTGATGCTGGCGTGTCGCACATCATCGATAGCGATGGTCGGCTGGAGCACCGCCCGGATGGGAGTCACGATGATACAGCGCTCGCGAGCAGTCAATGCGTGGAGCGCGCGTAACCGCGCCGCGGTGCTTTCGACACTCGGTGACATCGGCTCATACGGAATGGTATCGTTGGCCACGAAGTGATAGACAGGATGATTCGGCAGCCAGTACGGCAAATCCTCGCAGAGGCGCACGGCCTCGTCGGTATGGGCGACGACCACGATTAGTGGAGTGGAGTGCTGTGTGGCGATACTGGCAATGAGGGGCGCAGTGGCCGCTTTACGGACGCCGGCTAGATGCCGTGGCGTGGCGAATGCATCGACAGCGGTCATACCGCGAATATCAGGATGCGTTGCCAGCTGATCGATGATTGGCGAAAGCGTCTGCGCCATAGATGAACCTCATGTACACAACACTGCGTGTGAGCGACCGATGAATTGACACGCAAAAGCACCGTAAAATCGCATCGATGTGCGATTCACGCTGGTCCTATGATTATAGCGTAGTGCGGTGCGCTACGATGTCTGTCGTTTGAGCCAATATCGGTGCAGTCCTTGCCAACTCATCTCGATTGAGGCACCTTTTTGATACGCCTGAATACCGGCATCGGTGGCATCTGCGCCCATCTCGGCTGTAGCATGTTGACGCAGACGATTGACTTGTTCTTCGGGAGTAATCCCTGCATCAATCCACCCTTTGACGAGGTTTGCCCAGCGCCAGTTGGCCTCGTGAACGCGGGTGAGATGGGCTTCAACGTCGGTGACTGACCCAAAGTGCGTCAAGCACAGGCGTTGTGGTGCACGTGTGCGTAATAAGTCAAGGCTGCGGTCAAGTGCCTCGAGGTCGATGTCGGGTGGCGGCGTGGCTGGCCGTACATAGCTGAACCCCTGCATGCGAATACCGGCGTTGTCACCGACAAAGACGGTGTCGTTCCATTGGTACATGACATGATGGACGGCGTGACCCGGGGCGTCGTAGACGGTGAATTGTTGGTCGCCGATGTGTAGGTGTTCACCACCGTGCAAAAGGTGCAGGTTCGACTCAGGTATCGCTAGGAAATCCCCCCACAGCGTGGCCATCATATCGCCGTAGATGCGGGTGGCGCTGTTCAGCAATTTGCTCGGATCAATCAAATGCGGCGCACCGCGCTGATGCACATACACGGTGATGTGCGGGTGTGCTGCCACGATTGAACCAACGGCGCCAGCATGATCGAGGTGAATGTGAGTGAGGAGGATTGCACCGATGTCGGCAAGGCCCAGGCCGTGGGCAGACAAAGATGCGTCGATGGTAGGTAAGACGACCGCAGGACCTGGATCAACTAGAATTGGCACACTGCCTTTGATGAGATAACAGGCGATAACGCCCGACCGGCCGAGGTGGTTGGTATCGATGGTGATGCACTCTGCCATGCCAATGGCTTCCTTTTGTGTTGAAAGAGTACGAGCGCGGTATTGTGAGAGACCGCGCTCGTCGTGTAATCGGGCGTGTGTGAATTAGGCGCCGTGAATGGCGCGCCAGACGCGCTCGGGGCGCATCGGGATATCGAGGGCTTTGACGCCGAGATGCGACAATGCGTCGATGACCGCATTGGCCACAGCTGGGGTTGATCCGACGGTGGCCGCTTCGCCGATACCTTTGACGCCGAGCGGGTTAAGCGGTGTCGGGGTCTCGGTTTTGTCGAGCACAAAATCGGGGAAGTTGTCGGCGCGTGGCAAGGCGTAGTCCATCAACGAACCGCTGAGGATTTGCCCGTTGTCGCTGTAGACGACCTCCTCGTACAGGGCCTGCCCGATCCCTTGTGCTAGCCCACCATGTACCTGACCGGCCACCAAGGTGGGGCTGATGCGTGGACCACAGTCGTCGACCGTGTAGTACTTGGCGACCCGCACGTCGCCGGTGTCGGCATCGACCTCGACAACCGCCAAGTGGGCGCCGAATGGGTAAATCAGTTCAGCCGGGCGGAAGAACTCAGTCGCCTCGAGCCCAGATGTCACATCACCCGGCAACTTGTCGGTGTAGGCGCGCTTGGCGATTTGGACAAGCGACACACTGCTATCTGGTGCGCCTTTGACGTGATATTTACCCTCGGCATAGACCACATCGTCGGGGCTGGCCTCGAGCAAGTGAGCGGCGATTTTGACGGCCTTGGCGCGCACGACCTTGATGGCCTCGACCAGGGCACCACCACCAATCGCCAAACTGCGACTACCCATGGTGCCTTGGCCCATTGGGGTGTTGGCGGTATCGCCTGATTTGACGATGACGTTGTCGAAATCAGCGCCGAGCTGATCGCTGACAATCTGCGCAAATGTGGTGTACAACCCTTGGCCGTGGGGTGATGTGCCGGTAAAGACGGTCACGGTGCCGGTCGGCTCAACGCGCACGGTAGCGCTCTCGTAGGGACCAAAGCCACACATCTCCACATAACAGGCAAATCCCAAGCCCAACAATGTTGTTGGCTTGCCGGCGGCGTAGTCGGCGCGGCGGCGTGCTTGTTCGGCGAGGAGCGTCTGATAGTCGCTGATGTCGATCAACTTGCGCATGGCGCGGTCGTATTCGCCACTGTCGTAGAGTGGGCCGGTCGGTGTTTTGTAGGGGAATTGCTCGGGTGGGATGAAGTTGACGCGGCGAACCTCGGCGGCATCAATCCCCAAATCGTCGGCGACGGCGTCAATCATGCGCTCGATGTAATAGGCGGCCTCGGGGCGACCAGCGCCACGATAGGCGGCGACAGGGGTGGTATTGGTGTAGACGCAATCAATGGCGCCGTCAATGACGGGGATTTTGTAGACCCCAACGGCCATCATGCCGGTCAAGTTGGGCAAGCCGGCAGCAATCGGGTAAGCGCCGATATCGGCGGTAATGTGAAAGCGCAACGCCGTGATGGTACCATCGGCCTTGACGGCCGCACTGAACTCGCCGACTTGGCCGCGTCCGTGGGTGGTAGCGGTCATGTGCTCGATGCGCCCCTCGACCCATGACATGGGCAGACGCACGTGCCGTGCAAGGGCTGCCAAGGCGGCATCCTCGGGGTAGACACCGATTTTGACACCAAAGCCGCCGCCGACATCAGGTGCCACGACGCGAATCTGGTTCTCGTCCATGCGCAACATCTCGGCCAGGCTACCGCGTGTCATATGTGGAGCTTGGGTGCTGGTATAGACGGTCAATCCATCTCCGAGTGGATCGGGGTATGCCACCACGGCGCGCCCCTCCATGGAGACACCGGCGAGGCGTTGGTTGACCAGTCGGCGAGTGACCACTTTGTGGGCACTCGCAAAGGCGGCATCGGCATCACCAACCTTTTTGGTCCAGGTGTGATGCACGTTGCTCTGCATGTCCTTGAACAGGCGTGGTGCATCGGGCGCTTTGGCCTGTTCCATGTCGACGGCTGCAGGTAACGGCGTGTAATCGACTTGGACGGCGCTAGCGGCGTCAACCGCGAGGGCTGCTGATGAGGCGAGTACGGCGGCAACAATCTCGCCAACATGGCGCACGGTGCCATATGAGATGGGGTAGTGGCTGTGAGGGCGCACGGCGAGACCATCGAGCTCGCTCGAGCCCTCGCCACCGGCGCCGATGGGCATCGGGCCACAGAGCTTGGCGATATCTTGGCCAGTGATGACGTCCATCACGCCAGGCATGGCCTTGGCCTCGCTGGCGTCGATACTATTCACAAGGGCGTGGGGGTATGGACTGCGGACAAAGGCGACGTACTGCATGCCGGGGAGCTTCATGTCGCCAACATAGGCGCCACGACCGGTAATCAGACGGGGGTCTTCTTTGCGCTTGACTTCAGCGCCAATCAACGAGGCGTAGGCCATGATTGGGTACCTTTCAGAAGTAAACAACGATGTTTCGGGCGCGGAATATCCTTATTATACCACTCTGATTTGGACACGATGATGCGGGAGTGTATATGATTGTAATCGTTTCATTGGCGGGTAGGCGCTGAAAAATCGGGCGCTCAAGGCTTTCAATTGACGCAAGTGCATGGCAATGGTAGGATATGGCAGTCAAAATATGCATGGAGGCTGTTGGCGATGAAATTACATGAGTATCAAGCACGTGATATCTGTGCCCGTTATGGTATCCCAGTAACTGGTGGCGGCGTAGCCTCGACGGCTGCCGAGGTCCGTGCCATTGCCGAGCGCATCGGCGCACCCGTGGTCGTCAAGGCTCAGGTGTTCGTGGGTGGTCGTGGCAAGGCTGGTGGTGTCAAACTAGCCCAAACCCCGACTGAGGCCGAGCAGGTCGGCTCCAAAATCCTTGGCATGGATATCAAGGGTTTGACCGTTGAGAAGGTCTTGGTTGCCGAAGCTATCAAATATGAGAGTGAAATCTACCTCGGTGTCATCATGGATCGCGCCAGCAAGCGCATCGTGGTCATGGCCTCGTCAGAGGGTGGCGTCGAAATCGAAGAGGTCGCCAAGACCAATCCTGATGCCATCAAGAAGGTCGAAGCGCATCCAACGATGGGTTTGCTCGACTACCAGGCGCGCAACTTGGCCTTCGCCATCGGTTTGACCGACGGCAAGCAGGTACGTCAGTTTGCTGGTATCGCCATGGCTTTGTACAAGGTCTACATGGAGAATGATGCCTCGTTGGCCGAGATTAATCCGCTTGTGGTCAAAGCCGACGGCTCGTTGCAGGCCCTCGACTCCAAGGTCGTGGTCGACGACAGCGGCTTGTTCCGCCACCCCGAGCTTGAGGCAATGCGCGATAGCGCCGATGAGCCACTCGCCGAGCAACAAGCTCGTGAGGCTGGCATCACCTTTATTAAGCTGGATGGCGACATCGGTTGTATGGTGAACGGTGCAGGTCTGGCCATGGCCACCATGGACGTGGTGAAGTTGTACGGCGGCGAGCCAGCCAACTTCCTCGATGTTGGTGGCGGCGCTGGTAAGGACAAAGTCAAAGCTGCCTTGCAGATTATTTTGTCAGACAAAAACGTCAAAGCCGTGTTGTTCAACATCTTCGGCGGTATTACTCGTGTCGACGAGGTTGCTCGTGGTATCATCGCCGCCCTCGAAGAGGTCGATACCGATGTGCCGATGGTTGCTCGCTTGGTCGGCACCAACGAGGTCGAGGGCCGTAAGTTGCTCGAGAACTCACGTCTCATCCCGGCAGCGACGTTAGGTGAGGGCGCCCAAAAAGCCGTCGCCGCTGCCAAGGAATACGCCGCACGCAAGTAATTGCCTATCCATGCGTGATAACGAACCCCATCGGTGGTAATGCACCGGTGGGGTTTGGTGGTTTGATACACGTATGCATCAAAATTGTTTCGGTATAATAAATAAATTAGATACAGTACAGTGAGGGTACAGCACGTATGACGCAGTACGACCTGTTGGTGTTGGGCGAGATCAATGCCGACTTAATTTTGCGCGGTGACGTTGAGCCGGTCTGGCAACAACACGAGAAGATTGTCGATGACATGGCACTTGTGATGGGTGGATCATCGGCGATTTTTGCCTGTGGCGCAGCCCGACTAGGGTTACGCGTGGCGTATGTTGGCCTGTGTGGCGATGACGTCATCGGTCGATTCTGCCTTGATGCGCTACGGGCGAGCGGTGTCGATACCCAACATGTGGTGATTGATCCGTCGATTCGTACCGGGTTGACGGTTATCCTACAAAAACCCACTGATCGTGGCATGTTGACGTACGAGGGTGGGATTGCATTACTGCGCGCCGACATGATTCCTGCCTCGCTGATTGCTGCCTCACGCCATTTGCATATTGGCAGTTATTACTTGCAACACGCCTTGCGCCCTGATTTGCCGTCACTCTTTGCGGCGATGCAGGCCCAAGGTGGTACTACATCGCTTGATACCAACTGGGATCCGACGGAGCGTTGGGATGGGCTAGAGCAGCTCTTTGCCTATACCGACTTGTTCTTGCCGAATGATGCCGAAGCCTGTGCTATTAGTCGCCAAACTGATGTCAATCAGGCATTAACGACGTTGGCGCAGACGATCAAGACGGTGGCCGTCAAATGTGGAGCTGATGGGGCGATTGCCCAACATGGTGCGGAGGTTGTCCGAACCACATCAATCAAAACTGAATTTGTTGATGCAGTCGGTGCCGGTGATTCGTTCAATGCGGGCATGGTCTACGGCATGATTTCGGGTTGGCCATTGGCCAAATCACTGCGTCTCGGTGCCGTGTGTGGCTCGTTGTCGACGCGGGCTGCTGGCGGGACTGCGGCACAACCAACCTTGGCCGAGGCCCTACCCTATCTCGACTAACGCGGAGGTGAACAGATGCGTGATGTACTTGATGCAATCCAAACCTGGCAGGCGCGCGGTGAGCGCGTTGCAATTGCCACGGTAGTCAATACGTTGGGGTCTTCACCGCGCGGGATCGGCGCCAAAATGGTCGTGTCGGATGCCGGTAACATGGCCGGCTCGGTCAGTGGCGGATGCATTGAGGGCGCCGTGTTTGATGCCTGTCAGCAGGCCATCAAGAGCGGCCAATCTGCCTTGTTGCATTTTGGGGTAGCCGACGAGACGGCCTGGGAGGTCGGGCTGGCCTGTGGTGGCACGATTGATGTGTTTGTTGAACCAATAACTGATTAGTACGCCGATACAAGGGGATATGTATGCGCCAGTCCATCTATCAACGTTTGCGTGATGCAATCAACGCTGAACAGCCGGTAGCGGTGGCGACCGTGCTGTCTGGCCCCGATGTTGGTCTGCAGTGGCTGGTGCGCCCAGATATGCCAGTGGTGACTGCATGTACCGATGTCGCGTTGAATCAGACGGTTGCGCAGCACGCACTTGCCATGTTAAATCGTGACGAGCAAGGCGTACAGACAATCGCCGAACGGCAGGTGTTTGTGGAGAGCTACCCACCACCACCAACGTTGATTATGGTCGGTGCCGTGCATATTGCCGTCGAGTTGACGACCTTTGCCAAAAACATGGGCTTCCGCACCGTCGTTATTGACGCCCGTGGTGCCTTTGCAACGGCTGAGCGCTTTGCCCACGCCGACGAACTCGTGCATGCCTGGCCTGATGACGCCCTCAAAGGTCGTCTGCACCCCAATTGTGCCGTGGTCGTGCTGACGCACGACCCCAAACTCGATGACCCAGCACTGCTTGTGGCCTTACCAAGTAATGCGCGGTATGTGGGCGCACTTGGCAGCAAAAAGACCCACGCCGCTCGGGTCGAGCGCTTGCGTGAGGCAGGGATTGCCGATACGACGATTGCACGACTCTATGCACCCATCGGCATTCCAATTGGTGGGCGGACGCCGGTCGAAATCGCCTTGAGCATCATTGCCGAGATAGTTGCCGTACGCAACGGCAAACGTGAGCAACTGAGGGGCGCATGAAGATTGTCGCTGCCATATTGGCCGCCGGCTTGTCGCGCCGTCTCGGGCGCCCAAAGCAGCTCTTGAATTGGCACGGAATACCGTTAGTGCGCCATAGCACCCAAACGATGATCGACGCAGGTGTGGCGCGTGTCGGTGTGATTATTGGTCATCAGGCTGCCCATGTGCGTGTGGCGCTCGCTGGCCTCCCGGTCGACCTCACGATGAATCCTGATTTTGCGGATGGTCAAGGTAGCTCGGTGGCATGCGCTGCGCGTTGGGCCATTGAACATGATGCAGATGCCCTCGTGATTGGTTTGTGTGACCAGCCGTTGCTGCAATCTGCGCATGTACGACAGATTGTATCAGCCTGGATCGCATCCCAACCAGCAGTACTCGTGCCACGTGTGAAACAGCAACCAACGAATCCGGTAGTGTGGAGTCGAGCGCTTTTGGCAGAGCTGAGCACGTTGACAGGTGAGCAAGGTGGACGATTGCTCTTCCAACGTGGTGTGGCTACGCCGACCTGGTATGACATGCAGACGCCGGAATTGCTTGAGGATATCGACAGCGAAGAAGACTACCAACGTCTATGCAACAAGTAACGCTCAATGTGACTGCCGCAGTCGGGTTGATATCTCGACATAATATTAGTGATGCCCATGGCCACAAAATCATCGCCAAAGGGCGTGTATTAACACAGGCAGATATTGCGTTACTTGAGACCAATGGTATTCAGCACATCACGGTGGTACGATTAGCGCCAGATGATGTTGATGAGCATACTGCGGCATCACTCGTGGCGCAAAGGTGCATTGGCGCACATACATCAGCCAAACCGCCACATCATGGCCGTGCTGATATCGTATCAACTATTGATGGAGTTGTGGTGGTCGATGTTGATGCGTTGACGCGTTGGCATGAGATCGACGGGGTGACGATTGCGACGCGTCGAACCTATGACATTGTGCACCCGGGCCAACGAATTGCCACCATCAAAATTTTGCCGTTCGCCGTACCAGCGTCACATCTTGCTATTGAATCAAACGTTCCCGTATTATCGGTGTACCCGTTTGTACGGACGCGTATTGGGGTGATGTTGATTGGTGCACCTGCTACCTACGAACGCCTGATGCGCTCGCATGTGGCATCGCTTGAGCACCGTCTGACAGTCGTGCATGCGCAAGTGGTGGCAATTACGCGGGCCGTTGCCGAAATTGATGCAGTACGGCAGGCTTTTACGTCAATGTTGCCCATGGTGGATATGATTATCACGCTCGGCGAGACATCAATCATGGATCGCGATGATGTGATGCCGCAGGCGCTGATTGCAGCTGGAGGTCGAATTACCTGTTATGGCGCACCAGTTGAACCAGGCAACTTGCTGTTGCTTGGGATGATTGACACGGTGCCGGTGATGGGCGCTCCTGGATGCATCCGCGGGTCGGCGACCAATGTGGTCGATTTGGTATTACCACGGCTCGTTGCAGGAATTGACGTTGATGCACACGACGTCTATGCGCTAGCGCATGGCGGGTTGCTTGAGGAGGATGTATGACATTTGCCACACCGATTAAACCGCATATTTTGGTCGTAGATGACGAGCCAGAGATGTGTAATATTTGCATGCGTGCATTGCAAGGGCGTGGCTATCAAGTGACAGCCATCCACGAGTCAACCAAGGCGCCTGATTTGATTGCGCGTCAGGCGTACGATTTGTTGCTAACCGATCTCAAAATGCCAGGTATTGACGGCTTGCAGCTGGCTGCACTCGCGCGTCAACGCGACCCGACTGCGGCAATTGTGATGATGACTGCGTATGCGTCGTATGACCATTTGCATCAGGCCATGCAAAGCGGTATTTCGGATTTTGTCTCAAAACCATTCGACTTGTCCCAATTAGTGGTGGCGGTGACTCAGGCGTTAAATCGCCGGAGTGTGATTCGTGATAATGTGCGGTTGCGTACGCTCGAGGCGTTGCGGATTGACAGCGAGGTGCTGTCGTCGACGCTTGATTATGCGGCGTTGGTGCACTATGTGCTGAATCTGGCTGTGCGCTGGAGCGATTGGGATGTGGCAGCATTGTTGATTGGTGACGAAAAGCATCGATTGGCGTCGGTCACACTCTCGAGCTCACAATGGCAATTAAATGTGGCTGGCATGACGCTCGCACATCAGGTGCTCAATGAGCGTATGCTTGTGTCGCTCCAAAGTGCAGGTTTTGATGATATTGACAAACAGGCGGCGATTACCACGATGATTGGTGTGCCCGTCATCTCGAATACACTCCAAGGGGTGTTGTTAATTGGCAGTACGAAGCCTGATCCAAACATTCTGAGTGTGAGTGAGTTGATGACGTTGCTGGCGAATCAGAGCGCATCTGCGTTGCAAAATGCTGATTTATATGGGCACATTGAGGGGTTGTACCGGCGTCAGCGCCAAATCGAGGCCATGAAGGATGAATTTATTGCAATTGCCTCGCATGAATTGCGTACGCCATTGACGATGGTCATCGGCTATACCGATTTGCTGAAACGTGTCGTTCCTGCAGGGGATGTCGCTGACCAAGCCGATGAAATCATGCAGAATGCGTTGCGTATGAAAGAAATCATCGAGCGCATGACAAATCTGCAGCAGATTGGCCTTGACGAACAGTTGGCGTTAACACGAATTGACATTCGTCAGCTCATCGGTATGGTGGTTGCAAGCGTTGTCGAGCGCTATCCGCATGTGCGGATCGATGTCGCCATGAACATCAATGATGACTCGTTCGTGAGCGATGCACGGTGGGTGCGCGTGATATTAGTGCAACTGTTAATGAATGCGGCAACCCATGCGAAGCAACCGTTGATTCATTTGAGCGTGCAAACCTCAGATGAAAGCGCATTGCCGATGCAGGTTGAGACGAACTCCCGTCGTTGGTTGACATTGACGGTGAGTGATAGTGGTAAGGGGATTCCGACGCAAGAACAGATTCACATATTTGCCCCATTTACGCAGGTAGATCATTCGTTGACGCGCGAGCTCGGTGGCACTGGTCTAGGGTTGGCCCTTGTCTATGACATGGTACATCAGCTCAAAGGGTATGTGTGGGTATCGAGTCATGCCGAGATTGGCAGTGTGTTTGTGGTGATGATTCCTGATATGTCAGGGGCAGATTAGCGCCGTATCACGATGTAAATCTGTAATCTAAAAAAAGTTGCCCCTTGAATCCTTCTTGTGGTACTATCAAAAGTGGATGTATAGCGAGTTCAATACGTGACCGTTAAGGCTTTGACAGTCGCAAGTTGAATCCGGTATACTACTTTGTGAAGGCGTTCATTAAGTCGGAGGGGCGTGTTACATGCGGATACGTAATGCCGTACTGGTGGCCCTCGCGATTGGCGCTGTGATGTACTTCGGCCTCGGTCTCGTATTCCCTCGTGAAGATCTACACATCTCAGTGAAAGCTGAAGCATTGATGTGTATCGGTGGCGCGATGGGATACCCAGGCGAATGTAAATCCGGTTTTCCAGTCACGAATTCACTGGTAACAACAGTCATTGTTGATCTGTTGTTGGTCCTGACGATTGTTTTCGGAGTGCGCAATGCCCAAATGGTACCGCGTGGCTTCCAAAACTTCGTTGAGCTGGTTGTAGGGACGTTCTACGACTTTGCCGTAGGCGTCGACAAGAAGAACGTAGCCAAGTTCTTCCCATTTGCTGCAACGGCGTTCTTGTTGATCATCCTATCGAACCTAATCGGGCTTATGCCTGGTGCGGGGAGCATCGGGATGTGTCAGCCGTATGCCAAGGCGGCAGCTGAGGGTGGTGAGGCAGGTCATCAGGCAGCAAGCTATTATGCTGAACGGGGCTGGCCGTTGACCTGTGAGGCTGGAGAGTTGTTGGTGCCGTACTTGCGTGCACCGTCGGCTGACCTGAACATGACGTTGGCGCTCGGTTTGATCTCAGTGGTGTTGATTCAGTACTTCGGTCTCAAGGCATTGGGATGGGAGTATCTGGTGCGCTTCTTCAACTTCCGTGAAGGACCAATGTTCACTGCGATTGGGTTCATCGAATTGATTTCGGAGTTCATCCGTATCGTTTCGTTCACCTTCCGTCTCTTCGGTAACATTTTCGCTGGCGAGGTCGTGTTGGTCGTGTTGGCTAACCTCTTTCCGTACATGTTGCCATTGCCGTTCTATGCATTCGAGGTCTTTGTGGCTGCGATGCAGGCGGTTATCTTCTCGGTGTTGACATTGGTGTTCATGTCGATGGCCACGCAGGCACACGGTGGTCATGATGATGCCGAACACGGGGCTACTGCCCACTAGGGTGTGTACTAATCAGGGATGACGTCGATTAATTAATTCATTGCATGTATGAGGAGAGTTGTCATGACCGACGAAGGACTTCGTTACGTTGCTATGGCACTGGCCATCGGTTTGGGTGCTATCGGACCCGGTGCTGGTATCGGTGTCGTGTTTAGTGGTGCCTTGCAGGCCATGGGTCGTAACCCAGAGGCTGAGGGTATGCTCCGCACCTACATGTTCTTGGGCTTTGCCTTGGCTGAAGTGCCCTTCATTCTTTCATTGGTGTTCGGTTTGTTGATCGGCTTCAGTATTATCTAGTTTTGGTGTCCTCGGGTAGCCGAGCACCAGCAAGGAGCGTTGCTTTGGAAAAACTAGGCATTAATTGGGGCCTGCTGATTGCGCAACTGTTCAACGTCATTTTCTTGGTGTGGATGTTGTCGCGCTTTCTCTTCAACCCCTTAATCAATCTCTTGTCAGAGCGCACCAAGCGCGTCGAAGAGAGCTTGCAAGAGGCAGATAAGGTCCGTGAGCAGATGGCTGCTCAGCGCAAAGAGAACGATGCCGAGTTGGCAAAAGCCCGTCAAGAGGCTGCCAGCGTGATGGCTCAGGCTCAAGAGCGTGCTCGTGTGCAAGAGCAGGAGATTATCAATCAAGCCCGTGCAGAGGCTGAGCGCATTAAGGCTGACGCCCGCGCCAACGCCGAGCAGGAAGTTGACCGTTTGGCTGCTGAGTTCAAGAACCAGGCTGCCGCATTGGTAACCGAGACGGCTGCCAAGGTGCTTGGCGCTGAGCTCAAGGGCAATCATAAGCAGTTGATCGACGAGTCGTTGTCCCGTTTGGGTCGCAACAACTAGCGTTCGGAGCGTGGTGACTAGCGATCTGCTAGCACCGAGCGAGGTATAACGTGACTACATCTGATGCACAGATGATTGCGCGCGCCATCCAAGAGGCGCTCAACGGTGCCACACTGAAGGCACTCAACGCCGCTGCCGAGGCAGTGCGTGGTGGAGCTACCAGTGTCGACGCAGTGAATGCCAAGATGGGTGCTGATGCGCCACGTGAGGTCCGCAACGCGGTTGCTGCACTTGCATCAAACTTGAACGTCTTGCCCGCAGTGGCCAAGGCATTCGAGCAGGCCACGCAACGTGGTACGCAGGCTCTTGATGCCAGCGTCACCAGTGCTGAGGTCTTAAGTGATGCGGAGCAGGCAGCGGTTGTCGCTGACCTCCGTGGGAAGTATGGCGAAGGGATCGTGGTCAGCTTCGACGTCGACGAGTCACTCATCGGTGGCTTGATTGTACGCGTGGGCGACCAAGTGCTTGATAACAGTTTGCGCACGCGCCTTAGTGCCGTTCAGCGTAGCATGTTGAATAGCTAATCAACCCGGAGCCCGCCACTAAAGGAACGGCAGCAGACAGGGCAGAGATGATCCTGTCGCGACACAACGATTGAGGTGCCAGACTATGGCCGTAGCAGCAAACGAGATTTATCAGCGTCTGCTGAAAAGTATTCAAGAAGGTGCCGACGTCCGACCACGGATGATGAATGTCGGTACAGTGATTTCGGTGGGTGACGGTGTAGCCCGCATTAGCGGTCTCGAGCAGGTCATGGCCTCGGAGCTCCTCGAGTTCCCAGTCAAGGCTGGTCGTAGCGAAGCCGTGTATGGCGTCGCCTTGAACCTCGAGCGCGACAGCGTCAGCGCCATCGTGCTTGGTGATTACCTCTCAATTGAAGAGGGTGACCAAGTCAACGCCACCGGTCGCATTATTTCGGTTCCTGTCGGTCAATCATTGGTCGGTCGCGTTGTCAACGCGCTCGGTCAACCAGTTGACGGTAAGGGCTCGATTACCAGCGAGAGCTATCGCCCAGTTGAGCGCATTGCCCCTGGTGTAATGGACCGCCAGTCAGTAAACACGCCGGTACAAACCGGTATTATCGCCATCGACGCGATGATTCCCATCGGTCGTGGTCAGCGTGAGTTGATCATCGGTGACCGCCAGACGGGTAAGACCGCCGTGGCCATCGACACCATTATCAACCAAAAGGGCAAGGGCCTCTACTGTATCTATGTCGCTATCGGTCAAAAGCGTGCCCAGGTCGCCCAAATTGTGGGTTACCTCGAGCGCTTCGGTGCGATGGAGTACACCACGGTCGTTGCCGCCACCGCCTCAGAATCAGCTGCGTTGCAGTACATCGCACCGTACGCCGGTTGTGCCATCGGTGAAGAAGTCATGGAAAACGGCGTCACCATCAACGGTGAAGTGGTCCGCGATGCCTTGATCATCTATGATGACCTCTCAAAGCACGCCACCGCCTACCGTCAGGTGTCACTGTTGCTCCGCCGCCCACCAGGCCGCGAAGCCTACCCAGGCGACGTCTTCTACTTGCACTCACGCTTGCTCGAGCGCGCTGCGCGTTTGAGTGAGGAGAAGGGCGGCGGTTCGTTGACGGCATTGCCCATCATCGAAACCCAAGCCAACGACGTGTCAGCGTATATTCCGACCAACGTGATTTCGATTACCGATGGTCAGATTTACCTCGAGTCAGACTTGTTCAACGCCGGTATTCGTCCAGCCTTGAACATCGGTCTTTCGGTGTCACGCGTCGGTAGCTCAGCCCAAACTCGCGCCATGCGCTCAGTCGCTGATCGCCTCAAGCTTGACCTCGCTCAGTTCCGCGATTTGGCCGCATTCGCTCAGTTCGCTTCGGACTTGGATGCTGCCACCCGCGCCCAGATTGATCGTGGTTCACGCTTACAAGAGGTGCTCAAGCAACCCCAGTTCCAACCAATGCCGCTCGAAGAGCAGGTCATGGTCATCTTCGCTGCCACCAATGGATTCATTGATGGCGTGCCAGTGGCCAAGGTTGGCGTGTGGAAGGCTGATTTCTTGCAGTTCATGCGTACGGTACACCCTGAGGTCGGTAAGGCGATTTTTGAGAATCGTCTCGACCGCAAGTACCCATCACCTGAGTTGCGCGCCAGCCTTGAGGCCGCCATCAACGAGTTCAACCAGACGAGTAACTACAGCGAGTAGGTCGTAGCATGGGGAGGTGCTCACCCACCTCCCCGGCGTAACACGGAAGAGGGAAACGGTGCCAAGTACACGTGAAATCCGACGACGCATTCGATCCGTCCGCAACCTGGCGCAGATTACTCGCGCCATGGAGATGGTATCGGCTTCGAAGATGCGTCGTGCCCAACGCAACGTGCTTGCCACGCGGCCGTATGCCGACCGACTCCGCGATGTGATGAGTAGCCTGATGGCACGTACCTCTGGTGCGCGCAAAGGCACACTCCTCGAGATCCGCCCCGAGGTCAAGACTGTCGGTGTGATTGTCATCACGCCAGACCGTGGTTTGGCCGGTAGCTTGGTCGCCAACATTTTGCGCCGTACCGCACGTTTTGTGCTTGACGAGCGCGAAAAAGGCCGCCAGGTCAAGGTCCTTGCAATTGGCAAGAAGGGTCGTGATTTCTTGAGTCGTAGTGGTCAAGACTTGCTGGCCGAAGTGACCAAGCTGGGTGACTATCCGAAGCTCGCCGATGTCCTCGGCGTGTCTACGAACGTCATCGAAGGCTTTTTGAAGGGCGAGTTTGACGAGGCGTACATCATCTACAGTCAGTTTGTCAATACATTGGTACAGCGCCCCGCAGTGCGCCGGATTTTGCCAGTTGAGGCTGAGCAAAATGCCGCACCTGCCAAAGGCAGCGATTTCAACTACGAACCCGATCAGGATATCGTGTTGAATGACCTGTTGCCACGCTTTGCTGAGGTGCAGATTTATCAGGCCGTGTTGGAGTCGATTGCCAGCGAGCATAGCGCTCGCATGGTGGCGATGCGTAACGCAACCGATAACGCCAAGGACCTGCGCCGTGAATTGACACTGACGTATAACAAGACTCGTCAAGCCAATATCACCAAGGAAGTCTCTGAGATTGCCTCGGGTGCGGCAGCCCTAGCGGATAGTTGATGTCTGCGTGTGGTGATGCCACACGATACGTGCTGGAGGAAGGCAATATGGCTCGAGTGACAGGGGAGATCACCGAGATCATTGGCGTGGTAGTCAACGCCAAGTTCCCGGAGAACCAAACTCCTAGTATTTACAACGCTATCGAAATCCCAATGTCAGATGGCTCGACGTTGGTTGCCGAGGTGCAACAGCACTTGGGTAACGGCTACGTCAAAGCGGTCGCCATGGGTACCACCGATGGCCTTAAGCGTGGTGTACCGGTGACTGACACCGGCCGTGCCATTGCTGTTCCTGTTGGTCCAACCACACTTGGTCGCGTGTTCAACGTAACCGGCGACCCAATTGATGGTGAGGCTGACGTTGATGCGAGCGTGGAACGCCGCCCCATTCACCAACGCCCACCATTGCTCGAAGAGCAGTCAACCACGGCTCAGGTGTTCGAAACCGGCATTAAGGTCATTGACCTGATTGCTCCGTTCACCCGCGGTGGTAAGACCGGTATCTTCGGTGGTGCCGGCGTAGGCAAGACCGTGGTTATTCAAGAGCTTATCGCCAACATCGCCAAAGAGCAATCGGGTTACTCCGTGTTCGCTGGCGTCGGCGAGCGCTCACGTGAGGGTAACGACCTCATTCACGAAATGAAAGATGCCCGCATCGACGATAACACCACCGTGTTCGACAAGACCGTGATGGTGTTCGGCCAGATGAATGAGCCACCGGGTGCCCGCTTGCGCGTCGCCTTGACGGCGTTGACGATGGCCGAGTACTTCCGCGACGAAGGCCGCGATGTGCTTATCTTCATCGACAACATCTTCCGCTTCGTGCAGGCCGGTTCAGAGGTGTCAGCACTTCTCGGCCGTATGCCATCGCAGGTAGGTTATCAGCCAACCCTCGGTACCGAGATGGGTGAGCTCCAAGAGCGCATCACCTCGACCAACAAGGGTTCGATTACCTCGATGCAGGCCGTATACGTGCCCGCTGACGACTACACCGACCCAGCCCCAGCCACCACATTTGCGCACCTTGATGCGACGATCTCGCTCGAGCGTAGCATTGCGGCAAAGGGTATTTACCCGGCTGTGGATCCATTGGCGTCAACCAGCCGTATTCTTGACCCCAACATCGTCGGCGAGGAGCACTATCGTGTGGCTCGTCAGGTGCAGATCGTATTGCAGCGCTACAAAGACCTGCAAGACATCATCGCCATCTTGGGTGTCGAAGAATTGTCAGACGAAGACAAGCTCACGGTGTCACGTGCCCGTAAGATTGAGCGCTTCTTCTCACAGCCCTTCACCGTGGCTCAACAGTTCACGGGTCGTGCTGGTAAGTACGTGCCAATCGCTGACACGGTACGCAGCTTCGCTCGCCTCTTGGCCGGTGAAGTCGACCACGTTCCAGAGCAGTTCTTCTTCTTGCAGGGTTCGCTCGACGAAGTCATTGCCGCCTACGAGGCCAGTAAGTAAGCCCGCTCCGCGCGCCCGTAGGGGTATCTTGCGGGTGCGTGTAGTCTGATGGAGGTGCCGAGATGCCATTACATCTCGAAATCGTCACCGCGGAGCGCTTGGTTCTCTCGGATGATGTCGATCAAGTGAATGCGCCAACCAAAGATGGTCGCGTTGGTATTCTGCCTCGTCACATGCCGTTGTTGACGGTATTGACCGAGGGTGAACTGAGTATCATCAAGGGTGGGCAACGCACCGAATTCGCCGTATACGGTGGGTTCATGGAGGTGTTACCAGACCGTGTGACAATCTTGGCGGATGCATGTGATCGCTCAGATGAAATCGACCTCGAGCGTGCTGAAGAAGCACGTAAGCGTGCCGAAGAGCGCATCGCTCAGCGTAAGTCTGATCAAGAAATGGCGTTGGCTGAGGCTGATTTGCGTCGTGCATTGCTCCAGATCAAAATGGCCAAAGCACGTCGTGGTATCCAAGCATAACGCATTTGTCACACATGTGATAGACCACCACAACGAGGTGAGCACTGCTCACCTCGTTGTGTGCTACCAATACAAATCTGTGTGATGCAGTACTGTGTGATGATTTCCATATGGTACAATAATAAAGATTGATGGACGTGTAGTAGGGGCGAAAAGGCTATGGCCCGTAAAATCGGAATTGACCTCGGTACTGCCAATGTATTGGTGTATGTACGTAACCGTGGTGTGGTCATGTCTGAACCATCCGTGGTTGCCATATCGACCAAGGATAATCGTATCAAAGCCGTAGGCTCAGATGCGCTGGCCATGCTGGGACGTGAACCCGAAAGCATTGAAGTTGTCCGCCCGATGCGCAATGGCGTAATCGCCGATTACGACATCACTGAGGCGATGCTTAAACACTATATCGGCAAAGTCGTCGGACGCTTTAGTTTGAGCAAACCCGATGTCATGATTAGTATTCCTGCTGGCATTACATCAGTCGAAATGCGTGCAGTCCGCGAGGCAGCCTTGTCTGCTGGTGCGCGGCGCGCCTACTTGATTCGTGAGCCACTGGCAGCAGCAATTGGTGCCAATATTCCGATTGCGAAACCCTCTGGCAACATGATTATCGATATCGGTGGTGGTACTACCGAAGTCGCCGTTATTTCGCTCAACGACATCGTGACGTGGAGCTCAGTGCGCGTTGGGGGTAATCGCTTTGATGATGCCATCATGCAATACATCAAGCGCAAATATAGCCTGCTAATTGGTGAGCGCATGGCCGAGAGCGTCAAAATCGAAATCGGCTCGGCTGTCGCAATGAGTCGTCCGCTCCAGATGCAGGTGCGTGGTCGCGATCAGGTTGCAGGCCTGCCCAAAACCATCGAGGTCAACTCGACTGAAATCACCGAGGCAATTCAAGAGCCACTCGAACAGGTCGTGAATGCGGTGCGCCGTGTGCTTGCCGAGACACCACCAGCCCTCGCTGAGGACTTGATTGACAAAGGCATGGTGATGACCGGTGGCGGCTCGATGTTGCGCGGGATTAATGATTTGCTGACCGAATTTACTGGCGTTCCTTGCTATGTGACCGATCAACCCGCCAACTGTGTGGCAATCGGTACAGGAATGGCGCTCGAGTATCTCGAAGTATTGCATGATAGCCTTTCTGGCGATGAATTGAACTAGCTGGCATGGAACAACGACTTAACCCACCGAAACACGGGCTTGTGCTTGAAATTGGAAGTGGTGACAACCCAAACCCGCGCGCAGATATTCTCGTAGATAAGTTTCTGTTTGATAATACCGAGCGTGGCGGCAATATTGTGATTGATCGCCCCATGGTTGTTGCAGATGCCCACCACCTCCCATTCAAGGAGGGAGTGTTTGCATATACTATCTGTTCACATATCCTCGAACACATGGACGATCCGGTGCAGTTTGCCAGCGAACTGACACGTGTCTCCAAAGCGGGATATATCCAGAGTCCTGCCGAGATTGCTGAGCGCATGTTTCACTGGTCTTTCCACCGTTGGTACGTGAACTTGGTCGATGACACATTAGTGCTTCATCCGCGCGAGCCAGTTGAACCGTTCGGTGAGTTTTTTGACTATTTGTATGCGTACAATCCGGCGTATTACCTGTTCCAACGCAGTATGCCGCATCTCTTTTGGGTCGAAAAAGAGTGGCATGGTACACTTAAGGTTGAGGTGCGTGATAGCTCGCCCCTCAAACTCAATGATCCCGAGACACTCAAACAACTGGTGGCGCCGCGCGTTGGTACGATGCGGTTGATTATAATGCTGATTGTCAGTAGTGTTGCCCGCCAAATTCCTGCGACATGGCGCAATACCATTCGTCGTTGGTTGCGCCGTAGCTATCTCTGATACTGGTTACTCATGCATGTAAACCTGATTAAACCCCACAAACACACAACGATTAGTTATGTGGCCACACCGCTGGCGGTGTCGTCACAGTATGCGTGTGTCCGTGCAGTGTGGACACGACCTGCTGTCGACCTAGGGTATATGCGGTTTGCTCCGGGTGATATTCTTGATGAGCATTTTTATGCAGATGCGTGGTATTGCATCTTTGCTGTGTTTCGGGCGGATGGACAGCTCCGTGGTTGGTACTGCAATGTCACTAAGCCGGCAATGATTACACCAACTGCAATTACATCGGTAGATCTTGAACTCGATTTGTTTGTTACACCAGATCGCATCGCTACGCTTCGTTTGGATATTGACGAGTTTGAGGCGCAACAGTATCAGCACACTGATCCTGAGGTGTATGCAGCAGGATATGCCGCACTCGAAAAGCTTGAAACAATGGCGCGTACACATCAACCACCGTTTGATCGAATTGAGATGATATGACGGACCGTATCGGCATCGGCATAGTGGGGTACGGGGCAATTGCCCGGGTGCATGCTGCCGCATTGGCGATTTTTGCTCAAATCTATCCTGATATGGGGGTATATCCCCACATCGTGGCCATTACGCCTGGTGGTAGTGCTAGTAGTGCCCGTGCGTTACGCGATCATCCTGCGGTGCCACATGTGTCATTTGACGAGCTACTGCAGCGTGATGATGTTGAGGTGGTGTTATGTGCCACGCCGACGGCGCTCCACTTTGCACAGGTCCAACAAGCACTTCATGCCGGTAAGCATGTCATGTGTGAAAAGCCGCTGACGGTGAATGTTGCGCAATCGCGTGAGTTGGTAGCGTTGGCGAATCAGCATCAGCGTGTGTTGGCGCTGAACCATCACTTTCGCCAAGTGCCAGCCCTGCGTGAGATTCAGCAACGTGTGGCATCCGGCGCACTTGGTACCCCAGTCAGTGGTCATTTGCGCTACTATCGCTCAAGTAACGTGAGCCCGCAACGCCCAGCCACATGGCGTTTTGTGGGTGCTAGTGGTGGCGTGTTGGTCGATTTGGGATCGCATTTGATTGATTTGGTGCATTTTATTTTTCAGACAAAAGTCGTGCGCATTAGTGCTAATCTGCGCACCGTGGTGCCTCAACGGCCAGATGCAACCGGCCAACTTGTCCAAATCGAGAGTGATGATGTCGCTTGGCTGACGGCGCATCTGGCCAACGGCATGCGCGTCACTCTTGAGGCCTCCAAAATGGTACCAGGTGCGGCTGATGACGTGCGCGTCGAGATCTATGGGACGCAGTCGAGCTTGATGTTTGACATGCTTGATGTGAATGCATTGGTGGTGGGTACGGCACAGGCGCCGGCCGCCACACAACGCAGTCAAATATGGAACCGGATGTCGCCTGCTGCTACACTTCCTGGTCCCGAGACATCAACTGGTTCATTATCGTGGCACGCAGCCTCGTGGCAACAATGTTTGGCGCGGGTAGTTGGCCATGAAAGCCCATTGTGTGATGGCCGTGCGGGACTGGCTGTGGATATCGTCATCGCCGCCGCCCAACAGAGCGCTACACAACATGGTGCTTGGGTAGAGGTTGTATATGATTAGTGGCTTTGCCTGGCGTCCCGGTGAACAAGATTGGTTGCAGATTTGGCGTGACATGTATGACCGCGAGCGCAACCAAGGAGAATCGGCTACGCATCCCGATATGCAGCGGAGTGCCGATCAATATGCCACGGCGGCTGCACGCTATGCGCGCAACGTCAAGCGTGTGCCACAACCGGATGCATTTATGCAGTGGATGTTGCCACAACTAAATGCCGGCATGACGGTGCTTGATATTGGCGCTGGTAGTGGTCGTTATGTGGCTCCACTTGCGCAAGCAGGGATGCACGTCAAGGCGCTCGAGCAATCGCCGGCAATGCGCGAGCAAATTGGGATTGTGGTGCAGGAGCAACACCTTTCACAAGTCGAGATTATTGCTGACAGTTGGCCAACCGCGAGTACAGTCACGTGTGATGTGGCCATGGCGGTACATGTGCTATATGCGGTCAGGGAGATTGCGCCGTTTGTGCAGGCGATGCATGCAGCGGCACGCGCAATGTGCGTGATTCTGCTCGGAGTGCGTCATCCAACCACGCCGGTTTTGCCGTTGTGGCAGGCATATCATGGGTATGAGCGTTTGCCACTCCCAGGAGCATTCGAGTGTCTTGGTGCGTTGGCACAGTTGGGGATTGCCGCGAATGTACACATGATGCCGTCACCTGCGCCGATAAGTTATGCAAGTCTTGAAGAGGCAGCTACCGAGATGTGTTATCGTCTACGGTTGCCGTATGGTGAGCCATACCAACAACAGTTGGCACATTTAATCGCACAGGATTGGATCGTTGGTGAGGATGGCAGTGTGACATCGCCCCATACGCCGCCACCACATGCGGCGATTTGGTGGCGCAAAGATGGATAACCAAGTACGGTGTGCGTTGCATGGTATAATTTTGGCAGAGGGGTAAGGCGTGTATGGAGACGTTAGCTGATATCGCACAGGAGATTGCCACATGTACCGCGTGTGCGTTGTGTGTCGGCGCCACGAATCCTGTGCCAGGCGAGGGGTCTTCTACTGCCAAAGTCATGTTGATTGGCGAGGCACCAGGTGCGAACGAGGATCGCCTTGGCCGTCCGTTTGTTGGTGCATCTGGCAAATTATTAGATCAACTATTATTGTTGGCTGGTTTGCAACGCGCCGATGTGTTTATTGCAAACGTGGTTAAACATCGCCCGCCTGATAATCGTGATCCTTTGCCCGATGAGATTGCGGCGTGTCGCCCATTCTTGTTGCGTCAACTAGCCGTGATCAATCCTGTATTCATTGTCACGCTTGGGCGACATGCGGCAGGCAGATGGTTGCCTAATAGTAAGATTACCCAGATCCATGGGAAGCCACATGCGGTTGGGCAGCGCATCGTTGTGCCGATGTTGCATCCTGCGACGGCGTTATATCAACGGTCGAATTTGGCCTTGCTCGAAGCCGATTTTCGCGGTCTTGGTGAATTAATCCGGACAAATGGCCAATAAATGCGTCTTGTAATCCTGCGATAGAGATGGGAATTGTCATGAAGAGCTACCAGCTTTCTTCTGTAGGTCGTCGTAATGCGCTATTGTTGATGATTGGCGCTGGCTTGATTTGGGCTTTCGCAGTCTGGACATTTCAATCAACATTGAACATCAGCTACACGCCTGAGGGCACCACGAATGCACTTGGCGTATTGTGGAGTGACGAAGGCTTATCAGTGAACAAAGCGGTTCCTGCCTTGTTCATGTTGGTGTTGATGATTGCAGCTCCATTGACCATGTGGAATATTGCCATGGAATGGGTAGCTCGTTACACGCCAACCAATGATGGCTTGCGCTACGAAAGCATGATGATTAGCATGCTTATTCCATGGAGTAGCGTCAGCGAAATCCGTGCTGTAGATGCAGACAGCGATGAGGCTGCTCACGAACTGCGACTCAAAACTGATCCAACCACACAGATTGCCAATCCGGTGTGGCGGTTGTTGCATGCACAAGCATACGGGCGCACTGTGTTGCCAATTCATGCTGGTGTTGAGCAACGCGATGACTTAATTGATGAGATTCGTCGTCGTACGAATGTAAATGGGTAGATCGTGACACATCCAAAGACGCGTGTGTACCGTTGCCACTAGTGGGTGGATATTTGCGTTTGATGCAATCATAACGGCGAGGTGCCGTTTCGATATTGATACATAAAGGTGCTTTCAGAAAGGAGCAACAAGGATGCTAGTTTGATGACTAGCACAACTTGTACGGGAACAATGACAAAACAGCGTATGCGCGTGATTCCATTGGGCGGTGCCGGCGAAGTCGGCCGCAATATGTGGGTGTTTGAGTATGGCGACGATATTCTTGTGCTTGATTGTGGCGTGATGTTCCCCGAAGCAGAAATGCTCGGTGTTGATTTAGTATTGCCTGATATCGCCTATTTACGCGATAACATGAGCAAAGTCCGGGCAATTATTTTGTCGCATGGCCACGAGGACCACGTCGGCGCATTGCCGTATGTGTTGCCAGAGATTGGTTTCCCACCTGTCTATGCCACCAAATTGACGATTGGTATTGCCACCAACAAACTCAAAGAACATCGTTTGTTGGACCGCACCAAGTTCGTTGAGTTCGGTGCCGGTGATACCCTCAAGATTGGTAATCTGTCGGTTGAGACGTTCCAGGTTGCCCACTCAATTCCTGATACCGTGGGTCTAGCGATTAACTCACCAGCCGGTATTGCAGTCTATCTGACGGACTGGAAGTTCGATCACACACCGGTTGACCGCAAGCCCACAGACATCGCCGCCATTACGGCATTGGCACAACGCAATCCAGTGGTACTGATTACCGACTGTGTGCGTGTGGAGGCATCAGGGTTTACCCCGAGCGAGAAGGTTGTCGGCGATTCGTTTGATACGATTTTCGCAACGGCACCAGGGCGTATTATCATCGCCACCTTTGCCTCGAATATCTCACGCGTGCAACAGGCGATTGACTCAGCCGAGGCCTACGGCCGCAAGGTCATGCTGGCCGGTCGGAGCATGGAGAACAACTCGCGCATTGCCCAAGAACTCGGCTACCTCAAGGTCAAGCCGGGTACGTTGGTGCGACCCAACGAGGCTGCACAACTGCCTGACGACCAATTGGCAGTTGTCTGTACGGGTAGCCAAGGTGAGCCGATGGCGGCACTGGCGCGTATGGCCAATCGTGAATTCACCAATCTCAAAGTCAAGCAGGGCGATACAGTGGTGCTTTCAGCAACGCCAATCCCAGGCAACGAAGTCTCGGTGTCGCGCGTCATCAACAACTTGTTCCGTATTGGTGCTGATGTGATTTATGGCAACGAAGCTCGTGTGCACGTGTCAGGTCATGCTGCGCAAGAAGAGCTGAAGATGTTGCTGGCCATGTTGCGCCCACAACATGTGATTCCGTTCCACGGTGATTTCCGCCATATGATGCTCTATCGCAAGTTGGCCATCGGCATGAACATGCACTACACGCCGGAGAATGTCTTTGTGATTGATAACGGCGCGATAATGGAGTTTGGCCACAATTACGGCAAAGTCGTTGACCAGATTCCGGTTAACTACATATACGTAGATGGCACGACGGTTGGTGACGTCAGCCAGATTGTTGTGCGTGATCGACAGTTGCTCTCACGTGATGGTGTGTTGATGGTGGTTGTGACGATTGACCGCCATACGGGGCAACTCGCTGGCGCTCCGGACGTCATTACGCGTGGATTTGTCCACATGCGTGAGTCTGAGGAATTGATTGAGTCGACCAAGCAGGTGGTTGCACGGTTGCTCCAGAACAACACGAGTCGTGCCGAGGTTGATGCAGCGTTCTTTATTCGCAAAATCAAAGATGCTGTCGGTGAGCACTTGTACACCCAGACCCGCCGTCGCCCGGTGATTCTTCCCGTTGTGACCGAGATCTAATGAATTGACCGTTCGCCCAATACACAAAGCCTGGAGCAGCATTCGCTGCTCCAGGCTTTGTGATGAATGAGTTACTGCGGTAATTGGCGTAACCGTTGATGCAATCGTGAGCGCATCTCACGGAGTCGTTCTACAAAGGCTGCGCTGTGGATGTTTTCGGTCCACATAATCATGGCGTCCTCGTTATTGTCAGTGTAATAGCGATGGCGGATGCCGTGTTCTGCAAAGCCGTATTTGTGATACAGCCGTTGGGCATTGGTGTTTGAGACGCGCACCTCGAGTGTCAGCTGTTGGGCTCCAAGTTCGTAGGCTTGATCAATTAATCCAATCACTAACAACTCACCGATGCCACGCCCACGATGGTCGGGGTGCACTGCAATCGTGGTGATATGCCCCTCGTCGAGACTGAGCCAAATCCCACCATGTCCAACAATTAAATCGCGTGTAGTACTCGGTTGTACGCTTTGTGGTTTTGGTGCCACATGGTGCACAAGCTGTTCAAGCCACGTTGGAGGCCGGCTCGGTTGGGGGAGTTGCGCAGAAACACGCGCAACCAGATAGCGACTATGCTGGCGCGCGTGTAATTCGTTGCGATAGGTGCTGATCGACCACGGATGCGGAAAGCTGCGCACGTCAATGGCGTGTACTTGCTCAAGATCCTCTTCGTACATTTGGTCAATGTAATAGTACACCGTGCGATCCGTTAGTAAGGATTACTTAATTGGATTTGCTGATGTGACTTGGAATATTGCATTGTATGCGCCGTCGCGCCCAAATCCACCACCACTTTGGAACTGGCCGGTGACTTCAACTTTGCCCCATACATAGCTGTTGTTGGGGCCGACGGTGAGATCAGCCGACTTATCAGGTGGGAACCCTTCCATCCAGATAATCTTGCCGATTGGTTGTGGGCTTGACCCATCCTCTTGGACGGCGATACCCTCGGCCAATACGTAGATTACTGAGTTCCAGAAGTAGTATCCCTCAGTGGTTACAGTTTGACCATTATAAGCTGCGCCGTTGTCGTACAACTCATGGAGTGATACCTTGCCGGCAACTAGCGGTTGATTGTCGATGCGGTATTCGATGCGGTTGATCTGTTCGATAATCTCGGCTTGGGTGACCGCGATGCGATGCTTATAGGCGCCACCTTCGCCGTATTCACCTGCCTCGAGTCGCCCAGTCAACTTCACGAAACCATAGACAGCGTCGCCAGGGCGATGTAATCCGAGTTTGAGCTCTTCAGAAAAGTTATCAACCCAAACCGCATCACCAAGTGGCTGCGCGTCGAGTCCGTTGTCAAGCGTGCTGACACCTGCTGCCAGTATTGATAAGGTAGTCCCGCCAGTTTTATTGATATACGCACCTGCAACTGTAATGTCTTGACCGACGTAGCGCTGAATATCAGCGGTGACATCTGCAATATGAAGGGTATCGTCACCAAATAGGCCACATCCTGTCATCGAAATGATCATGATGATGCCGATGACGAAGCGATGTATTCGCAACATGCTTTTGTTCCTTGCCCGCGTAACAATCGTATTACCTCAATAATAGCATAGAAACACCGCATTCGTGGCTATTTGAGGGTATCATATAGTAGTTGACCAATACTCATGAACATACGTATAATGGTGTATACATAAAGAGTGATGAAGGGAATGTCATGACCGCCCTTTTTGTTGCCTTGGGGATCATGGTATTAGCGCTACTTGCGTTATTGTTATGGTTCGTGCCACGGTTGTTACAACAACAATTACTGCGCACCAGTGACGAATCAGCACAGTTGCGCGAAATGTTGCTTGACTTGCTCAGTGAGCAAGAGGCCGTGACAATTCGCCAGACACAGCTTGGCGCTGCGATTGCACAACTTCAAGCACGACTTGATGTGGTTGCACCGAGTGGTGAAGATACCTTGGGGATGATTGATCGTATCAACGCACTCCAACAAACACTACAAGAATGGTCTGAGCAACGCACACCAACCAATGCGTCACTTGATGGCGTGGGGATGCGTGAAACAATTGATGAAATTCTCCAGCGCCTTGATGGCATGCAGGTGCAGATCCGCGATACATCAACGTTGCTGGATGACGGTGTTTTGTTGGGTGTGCGACAGTTGAGTGATCGTGTGCATGCACTGCAACAACAACTCGAAACGTGGATTGATGGCGTGAGTGGCCAGCATGATGCCGATACGAGCGTGCTTCAGCAAATTCAGGCTGACTTAAATACAGTGCGTGAGCGCCTCCCGCAGGTGGCGCAGAGTGATCGAATAGACGATGACGAGTCAGTGCGCACGCAGCGCATTGAAGATGCTACCAGTACGAATGAGCTTAATACTTCTCAAAATAACTGACATCGATAGATTGATATAACAGATAGTAGTCACCGCAGTATGTTAAAGTTATTTTGTGGTGTTGAGTGCTGGCGCATATGACATAATACTTGTGTATATCAATTTAACAAAATTCAACTTAGTGGTATAATAACTCCACATAATATTACTGTTTGCACAACGAGATTGACTATGTCTGAAATCGTGGCAATTAAGGGTGCCCGGGGTGGTATTCGTGTAATCATCAACGATGTATGTCCTTGGGACGAAGCCTTGACTGCGTTGCAACATCAGCTCGAGCAAGGTTCGGCGTTGTTGCAAGGTATGCGCGTATCACTTGAGGTCGGTAACCGTCAACTTGACAGTGATGCAGTGCAGTTGCTCCGTGACACAATGGCATCGTATCAAGTCGTGGCGAGTACAATTCAAGCGGAATCGCGTGATGTTCGTCAAGCTGCGCGCGCTGCAGGATTTACCACCAGCGTTCCAGTGGTCCAGCCGCCGGTTCAGGCTGATTTGCCGCCGTCAGTGGTAATGCGTACGTTGCGCTCTGGGCAAGTGTTGCGCCATCATGGTGACCTTACATTGCTTGGTGATGTGAATGCCGGTGCTGAAGTGATTGCCTCGGGGAGTATCGTTGTGTTTGGTCGTATTAGCGGTCTGGTATATGCTGGTGCCATGGGTGATCGTAATGCGATTATCTGTGCTCTCGAGTTATCAGCGACCCAAATCCGTATTGCCGATATCAGGGCTCGTGCTCCCGAGGATAACACGCATCGTGGTCCCGAGATTGCCTGTATCGAAGATGATCAAATTATGGTTCATTTGTGGCAGGATTATCGACGCTAAAGTCAGTCTGTGGTGAGAGGAATAGCGCTCATGGCCAAAGTAATTACAGTAACATCCGGTAAAGGTGGCGTTGGTAAGACCACTTCGACTGCAAATCTTGGTACGGCATTGGCGATGCTAGGTCACAAAGTTGTGGTCATGGACGCTGATATTGGTCTCCGTAATTTGGATGTGGTGATGGGGCTCGAGAACCGTATTGTCTATGATTTGGTCGATGTTATTGAGGGGAACTGCCGTTTGCGTCAGGCACTCATCAAAGATAAACACCAGTCAGAGCTCTACCTGTTGCCCGCTGCACAGACCAAAGACAAAGATGCTGTCTCTCAAGAGGAGATTATTGAACTTGTCGACCAACTGCGCGATGAGGCTGATTTTGTCTTGATTGATAGTCCAGCCGGTATTGAGTCGGGCTTCAAAAACGCCATTGCTGGTGCTGATGAAGTGATTATCGTGACGACTCCCGAAGTCTCAGCGGTGCGTGACGCAGACCGCATCATTGGCTTGTGTGAGGCATATGACAAAGGGCAACCGCGTTTGATCGTCAATCGCTTGCGCCCCAAGATGGTTAAAAATGGCGAGATGATGAGCGTCGATGATGTGCTCCAGATTCTTGCTATTGATTTATTAGGCATTATCCCCGAAGACGAAGACGTGATTACCGCAACCAACAAGGGCGAGGTATTGACGCTCGACAAGTCGTCACGGACCGGCCGCTATTACACTGACATCGCTCGCCGTTTGGCAGGCGAAGAGGTGCCGATTGAGCCAATTGAGGATAATCCCACTTTGTTAGAACGCATCTCAGGCATCTTCCGCGGGGGGCGGTAAGACCTGATGTGGTGTTAAAAGGAGCCATGAAATGAACTTTTTTCGCCGAGATAAGGGCTCTGCTGGTGTGGCACGCGATCGGTTGTTGACGGTGCTGGTGAGCGATCGTGTCAAATTGACGCCAGCCATGATTGATAACCTCAAACGTGAATTGTCGGATGTCATCAAGCGCTATCTGCCAAACATCGATTCGAGCATGATTGACATCGCAGTAACGCAGACCGAGGACAATACGGATCAGCTAGAGACTCGTATTCCACTTGGGCGTGGACGCAAAGCATAAATCCTACGTGATAGATACAAAACACCTAGGGCCATGTCATGACAGAGAATATACTGTCGTGATGTGGTCTTGTGTGTTGTTGTACAATCGGTGACTACATTTACAATACGTGTAGATGTGCATGGTTATTGAGGTGTTCTATGACAGTTCCTACTGCAACCATACGATTCAGCCGACTCATGAAGTGGATCGTGGTAATTGGTGTGTTTGTGCTGGCCTATGCCTTGTTTGAGATGATTCACGAGGTTGCGTTGGCATTGTTTGGTTCGGTGGTGGTGTCATATATCTTCTTTCCCGTGATTACCTGGATGGCACAACGATTAGGTGGGTCGCGTATTGGCGCCATTAGTCTATTCTATTTAATCGTCACGCTATTTGTTGCAGGGAGCGTGATGTGGTTGCTGCCAATTCTTACGGTACAGTACCAGTTGATGCGCCAAGAGCTCCCGCAGGTGCTGAATCGTGTACAACAACTGACGTTTACGTTTGGTGATATGAACATCGAAATAGGGGCAGAGTTGCGTCAGGTTGTAACAGACATTGTCGCCTCGGTTCCTGCACGCGTGCCCCGCTTATTTGTTGGTTTCATTGAGGGATTCCTCCATGCGCTTGCATTTGTGATTACAACCTTTTATTTGTTGTTGCATGGTCGTTCGCTCGTTACGCGCACATACCATCTTGTGCCGATTGCGCATCGTAGCGAGGTTAAGCACGTGATGCTCCAAATTCATAGCATCTTGAGCGGATATATTCGGGGCACGTTGCTACTAATTCCGATTATGGGGGTGCTGACGACTGTTGCGTTGTGGATTTTGGGCGTACGCTATGCCTTGTTGATTGGCTTGATTAGCGGCATGGTGGAGATCTTGCCGATTGTGGGGCCGTGGTCAGCTGCCGCGTTCGCTATTGTGATGGCCTTGTTCCAAACGCCGTTACCGTTTGGTGGTGAGGCGTGGATGGTTGCATCGGTGATTGGCGCAATCTACTTTGGGTTGCGCATGTTCGAGGATTACGTGATTATCCCTGCCGTAGTCGGCCCAGCGGTGCATCTGCATCCGGTGTTGGTAATTGCGGCGATTTTGTCGGGGGCTGCGGTAGGTGGGGTGCTCGGATTGTTTTTGGCCATCCCTGTTACTGCGGTACTCCAATATGTGTTGCGCTGGCTCTATGCCAAATTAATGGATGATACACATTTGCCTGTCATGCACTAAACTGAGGGGGTGCTTGGATGAATACAACCCCCCCTGACCTGGAACAATCTAGGTCAGGGGGGGCATGTGTGCGCGCAATTACGAGTCGATGGTGACACTCACAGTACGGAACCCAGCATCCACGTAGACAATCTCACCGGTTGTGGCCGATGCTAAGTGACTGCACAAGAAAAGCGCCGTGTTGCCGACATCCTCTTGGGTGACGTTGCGGCGCAATGGTGCAACACCCGCAAATGACTTGAGCAAATCCTTGAATCCAGCAATACCGCTGGCCGCCAACGTACGAATTGGGCCAGCGCTGATGGCGTTGACACGGATATTCGACGGACCGAGGTCGCTGGCGAGGTAGCGTACGCTGGCCTCGAGGGCAGCTTTGGCCACACCCATCACGTTATAGTTCTGAGCGACCTGCTGTGAGCCATGATAGGTGAGCGTCAACACTGATCCGCCGCTGTTGAGCATTGGGCGTGTGGCCTTGACGACTGCCGTCAACGAGTAGACACTGGTATTCATGGCAATCTGGAATCCCTCGCGCGTGACATTGAGATATTCACCGTTGAGTTCTTCCTTTTTGGCGTAGCCAATGGCATGAATCAAAATATCGAACGTTCCCCAGCGCTCTTTGATGCTGGCGGCCATCTGTTCGATGTCGGCGTCGCTGTCAACGTTGCAGGGGATGACAAAGTCACACCCGAGGCTGGCGGCAAGTGGGCGTACCCGCTTTTCGATGGCCTCGTTGACGTAGGTGAAGCACAGCTCCGCACCTTCCGCATGAAACGCCTTTGAGATACCCCACGCAATTGAATTGTCATTAGCCAAGCCCATAATCAAGGCTCGCTTACCAGTGAGTAGACCCATCGTTGCACTCCTCTGTCCACAAATGTCGATGCAATTTATACAGACGGTACATTGTCACCTGACAATGTACCGTACTGATTAGCGACCTGGTAGCTGTAGAATCTCGTCGATGAAGCCGTAGTCTTTGGCCTCTTGCGGCGTCATAAAGCGGTCACGACTGAAGTCGCGGGTAATCTCCTCGGGGGTGCGCCCGGTATCACCTGCCAACAACCCGTTGCCGACGGTCTGCAGGCGCAACAACTCTTGGACCATACGCTCTACATCCGGAGCATAGCCCTGGGCACCACCACCAGCCGGGTGGAAGTGGATGGTCGAGTTCGGTAACGCAAAGCGTTTGCCCTTGGTTCCACCAGCCAATAGAATCGTCGCCATGCTGCCGGCACGCCCGATACACACCGTATTTACATCGGGTGCGATGATGTGCATCGTGTCATAAATGGCCAAGCCATCACGCACACTGCCACCCGGGCTGTTAATGTAGAACCAAATATCGCGCTTGGGGTCTTGATGTTGCAGGTATAAAAGCTGGGCCACAATCGACGAAGCAATATCGTCGTCAATTGGGCTACCCAACATGATGACGCGCTCTTGGAGCAAGCGCGAGTAGAGATCCCACCCACGTTCGCCGCGCGGCGTGCGCTCAACAACACTTGGAATGACTGGCATACAACTCTCCTTTTCGGACGTCTGTTAGACAAACGTTCAAGCAAAAGTATAGCATAAACGCATTGTATCTGCCCTCAATACATGCACAAGTGCACAGCAAAGGGGACAAGCGCATATGCTTGCCCCCTTTACGCACATACGCGTCCGTATTAGCGCTGGTAGACAACCTGACCAGCCAAAATCGTCATATTTACCTTGATTTGCAAAATCTCCTCGGCATCACAGGTCAAGTAGTTACGATCAAGCACCGCCATGTCGGCCAACATGCCCGGCTGAATCTTGCCTTTGAGGTGCTCCTCGCGCGTCAACCATGGCGGTGTCGCCGTGTATGAACGCAACGCCTCTTCGCGGCTAATGGCCTCTTGTGGAGCAATCACAGTACCTTTGTGCGTCTTGCGCGTGATCAAGCTGTATAAACTGATGAACGGATTGTAGTGGAACGTGCTCGGGATGTCGCTCGAGGCAATCATCGGAATGCCACGGTCGAGATAGGTGCGGGCTGGCTTGTACTGGTGCGCCAACTCCTCGCCGACGTCGCGGAACAGGTCGTCACCCTCGAAGTAGATGAACGTCGGCTGAATCACGGCACCAATCTGGTACTTGGCCATCGCCTGCAGCGACTCTTCAGTGGCAAAGTAGGCATGAATTAAATTATGTCGGTGTTCGTGTGGATTGGCGGCAATCGTATCTGCAAAGGCCATGGCTGACTCGTGGTGGGCCCGGTCGCCAATGGCATGAATGCCGATGTCCCAACCGAGGCCATGTCCACGCGCAAAGTAACGGCGCAAATCGGCCGGATTAAGGCGATTAAAATCGCGAACGACGCTTTCGCCAATAAATGGCTTAAACATCCAGGCAGTGCGACTCGTCGTGCCACCATCGACTGCCATTTTGAGGGCCGTCAAGCGCAACATCTCGTCGCCGAGCCCACTCCACAATCCGAGATTGGCAGCCCGATCGTCTAGCTCGGCTTCGATCTCCTCCTCGCGGAAGCCGTGCCACGATGGCATCAACGAGGTGCGCACATGCATGCGCCCGGCGCGGTGTGCACCCATGTAGGCGCGCATCTCCCATGGGTATAACCCGGGCTCTTGGATGCTGGTGATACCGTAGCTGAGATAGGTGCTTGAGGCCTTCTCGATACCCAATATCGCTTCGTCTTGGGTCACTGCTGGCAACAAATTGCGGCAGAGCAACTTGGCCGAGGCCCGCAAAATACCGTTAGGTTGACCGTCGCTGTAGCGTTCAATTGAGCCACCCGATGGATCGGGGGTGTTGGCGTCGATGCCAGCGAGCTTGAGGGCCACACTGTTGACCGTGTCCATATTGAAAAAGCGTTTGAGCATGACGGGGTGCTTGTCGGTAGCGGCGTCGATGTCACGACAGGTTGGTGGGCGGTTTTCTTTCAAAAACGACTCGTTCCAACCCTCGCCGATAATCCACTTGCCCGGAGGAGTATTTTTGGCGGCATCGGCAATCAAATTGCGCATCTCTTCGAGTGATTTACACTCATCAAGGGCAATACGCGTCATCTTAATACCGACCTCGAGCATGTGATTGTGGGCGTCATTGAGACCAGGCACAACCATGGCACCATTGAGGTTGATTATTTTGGTGCCGGGGCCACCAAGTGGTAGAATCTCGTGATCGGCACCGGTGGCAATAATGCGCCCATTAAGGGTTGCAACTGCTTGGACCTGGGGCTTGTCGTGGGCCATGGTGAGAATAGTGCCGTTGTGGATGATGAGATTCGGGGTAGCGGTCATCGTTCAGCTCCTTTGCGACGATTGGTATGCGGTGCAGGGCACGTCCCTGCACCGTGCGACTAAGTATGGGGGCCAATTATGCAGTTGCCCGCGCAGATTCTTCTGCTAAGCGACTGCTCGACTTTTGGCTAGCAGGATCAATGTAGCGTGTCGAGATCATGGTAATCACGGCAAAGACCATGGCAATCGCAAATGGGATCTGGTAGCCGTAGAAGTTCATAATATATCCGGCTGCCAACGGCACAATTACTGCCGCCACGTGTTGCATTGTTAAGCCCATGGCAATCGATGGGGCGATGTCAGCTTGTGAGGCCACCTTGCGTAGGTACGTGTTTGCACCAATCCACGAAATCGGAAAGATGATGCTGTAAATCGTATAACACGCCAACACGATCCAGATGTTGTTGACAAATGCATATCCGGCCAAGGCCACCACATACAGCACGTTCGCCGCAGCCAACATCGGGCGCTCGCCGAATTGGTCAATCAACTTGCCGACACGGCGTCCAAGCAGCGTATTAATGACGTTGACCGCAATCAAGAGCAAAGTCAATTGACTGACGCTCAGGTCGTAGTTTTCGACGAGTACATACAAACCGAACGAAAAGAAAATCTGCTGACGCCCACCATCAAGCAAGTTCAGCATGTAATAAAAGCGATAATCCTTGTGGATGACAATCGGCTCGCGCTTGGTCTCGGCCGGATGAGGGATGCCATCTTTGAGATTGGGAAAGGCAAAA
>JBKCLM010000009.1:0-34868 GCA_046300655.1 Chloroflexota bacterium
ACCGCCACGGTCACCGCCACGGTCGCCGCCGCGGAAGCCACCGCGATCGGGAGCTGGGCGACCAGCTGCACGGCGCTCTTCGGGGCTTTCACCCGTCAAGATAGCGCGGCGTGACAAGCTGATTTTGCCACCGGCATCGACGTTAATCACCATGACGTTGATTTCGTCGCCGACCTTGACCACATCCTCAACACTGTTGACGCGATTCACGTCGAGCTCTGAGATGTGCACCATGCCGTCTTTGCCTGGCGTCAAGTTCACAAAGGCACCGAAGTCCTTGATGCTGACGACCTTGCCCAAGAAGACTTCGCCGACCTTGATCTCACGCGTGAGGGCCTCAATCATACCGACGGCCTTCTTGGCGGCTTCGCCGTCGGCGGTGGTCACGAACACGCGACCATCGTCCTCGACGTCAACCGTTGCACCGGTGGTCTCGATGATGCCACGGATGGTCTTGCCACCAGGGCCAATCAAGGCGCCGATTTTGTCGACGGGAATCTGCAAAGTGATAATGCGTGGTGCCGTATCAGCCAAATCACCACGGGCCTGCGTAATCACGGCATTCATCTTGTCGAGGATGAACAAGCGGGCCTTGCGGGCTTGCTCAAAGGCGACGCGCATGATGTCATAGGTTATTCCGGTGGTCTTAATATCCATCTGCAGACCAGTGATACCCTCGTTGGTGCCGGCCACCTTGAAGTCCATGTCACCGAGGTGATCCTCGATACCTTGGATATCGGTCAAGACGCGCCACTTACCATCTTTGCTGGTCACCAGACCCATGGCCACACCAGCGACTGGGCGCTTGATTGGCACACCGGCGTCCATCAATGACAAGCTCGAGCCACAGACTGAGGCCATCGACGATGAACCGTTCGATGAAAGCACCTCTGACACCAAACGCATGGTATAGGGGAACTCGTCCTTGCTGGGCAACACGGCAACCAATGAGCGCTCGGCCAAGGCACCGTGACCGATGTCACGACGACGTGGAGCACCCAAGCGCTTGACCTCACCGGTTGAGAACGGTGGGAAGTTGTAGTGGTGGATGTAGCGCTTCGTTGTCTCGATACCAAGATCATCAAGTCGTTGTTCCTCAGCAGGTGAGCCGAGCGTCGTAATTGTCAATACCTGTGTCTGACCGCGGGTGAACAAACCACTCCCGTGTACACGGGGAATCACGCCGACGTCGACGCTAATCGGGCGAATCTCCTCAGTCGTGCGGCCGTCGACACGTGCACCTGAGTCAAGGATGGCGTTGCGCACAAACTCGTACTCGATGTTCTCCCAGGCGGCTTGCACAGCCTTCTTGCGGGCCTCGACCTCTTCCTCGGGCTCATCAGCCGTGAAGTGGGCGATGACCTCGGCGTGCAAAGCGTTGGTACGATCTTGGCGAGCCTGCTTATCGCTGTCAAGCATGGCATCGCTCAAGCGGTTGCCCATCCAGGCCAACATGGCGTTCTCGAGTGAACGATCCTGGACTGGTGGAGTAAACGGCAACTTGGGCTTGCCACACAAGGCGACGAGCTGGTTCTGTAGGTCACAAATCTGCTGACAGACTTGATGCCCCTTGATGACGCCATCGAGCATTTCGCTCTCGGTCAACTCATGAGCGCCGGCCTCAACCATCAACACGGCATCTTTGGTGCCGGCCACAACCAGGTCGAGACGGCTGTGCTGCATGTCTTCCATGGTTGGGTTGATTTGGTGACCGTCAAAGAACCCGACGGTGACTGCGCCAACTGGACCCGAGAACGGAATGTCGCTGATGCTCAAGGCGGCTGATGCGGCAATGATAGCCATCGGACCTGGATCGTTGACCAAGTCAATTGAGAAGGTGGTCACGATGATTTGGACTTCGTTGAAATAGCCCTCTGGGAACAAGGGGCGTAACGGGCGGTCGGTCAAGCGTGACGTCAAAATCGCCGTCGTAGTCGCACGACCCTCGCGCTTGAAGAAGCTACCCGGAATCTTACCGGCAGCATACATCTTCTCTTCGTAGTCGACGGTAAGTGGGAAGAAGTCGACACCCTCACGGGCTGACTTTGCGGCCACAACCGTTGCGAGCAGCATCGTATCGCCATAACGCACGGTTACTGCACCATCGGCCTGCTCTGCAAAGCGACCGGTCTCGAGCGTCATCGTACGCCCGGCAATCTCAGCACTGACTGAGAATACTTGTTGATTTGCCATTCTGGCTCCTTTGTCATCACCCATCTGTCGTTCACATTGCCAGTGGGTGCTGGTGCCAAGCGTTAGGTACTGGAGGTTGCGGTCTCATTGTCAAACCGCATGCTCCAATCCCTAGCCACTTGGTCTTCCATTTCTCTTCTTTACCATCAAAAAGACAATGCTGTGGGTGTGCCTTCGGCGTACCCACAGCAACATCTAACTCATAGCAAACGCAGCTAGTCCAAAAACTAGCGGCGCAGACCCAAGCGCTCGATGAGGGCACGATACGTGTCATGGTCGGTACGGTTGATGTAGGCCAACAAGCGGCGGCGGCGGCCGACCAACTTGAGCAACCCACGACGCGTCGCATGATCGTGCTTGTGCTCGCGCAAGTGCTCAACCACTTGGTTGATGCGCTCGGTCAATAAGGCAACTTGTACCTCGGTTGAACCGGTGTCCGTGGCGTGCGACTGGAACTTACCAATCACGTCGCTCTTCTCTTGTTTCTCCAATGACATGTGTCCATACTCCTTGTAATCGCGCACGAGCTGGAGTGGCTCGGCGTTCACGAAAATGTCAACGCCGTACGCAAGACGGCGCAACAAATGATATTATAGCATAAGAATACAGTAAAAGTGCGTCAATCCTTGACGCACTGGGTAGTTGTGAGTAGAATGGTGAATGTGCAACGAGTGCATCGTGATGAATTGTCACTGCTAGCGCACCAGATTTCTGGCGCTCTGGCATATGTTGGGGGTGTTGAGCCATCTCCACCACCATACGCAGAGGCACGCCCACACAGCGTGACTGGGGCAGGTGTTGTTCTCACAGAGGATGGTCAATTGCTCGTCATCACATGCTACCTGCAGGTGCATCTGCATGCTGTAACGTGTGTGAGCGAACGCTGTTTGGTAGTGCAATCGTTGATTGCTACTATCACCCAAAGGACTACTAATCGCGATGTCGTTGTCAATGTTATCGTCACCGATTTGCTTGCCTAAGGAACGCATGTCAAGCTCTGCCCGGCTCAAACCACGTACCCAAGCAGTACGTATTCTTTATGAGATTTCTCAGACCGACCATGACCTCGAGCAGGTGCTTCACCGGCATTTGAGCGCACCGATTATCAATGAGCAATCTGACGAAGACCCCAAATACCCCATCAAGCCGGCTCAACAAGCGTTTGTGCGTAACCTCGTGACTCTGGCCGTTCAGCATCGTCTGAGCATTGATGCCATGATTATGGATCTTGCCCCAAACAAACCGCTCGAAGAGATGCCATTACTCCAGCGCATTGTGCTTCACATTGCGATTAGCGAAATTCGGTATCTTGATGATGAGTCCCGTGGTGAAATTCCGGTTATTATTAATGCAGCCGTCGAAATCGCCAAGGTCTATGTCGGTGATGAGGCAGGCCGGTTTGTGAACGGTATATTGGGGATGGTAGCACTGCGCTACCCCGACAAAACCGCGTGAACGTAGCCAACAGGACATCCTGTGGTGAATATTGGTTGGGTTATCTTACATTCGTTATAGTCACGGTTGCGAAAGGAGTGTTCATATGCCATCACAAGAGATGGAGATGCGGCTCAAGAAGATCATCGCTGAGCGCCTCGGTGTCAAAGAAGAGCAAATTGTGCCAAGCGCCAGCTTTGCTGATGACCTTAAGGCCGATTCACTCGACCTCGTTGAGTTAATCATGGCACTCGAAGAAGAGTTCGGCGTTGACATCCCCGATGACGAGGCCGAGAAGATTTTGACCGTCGCCGACGCCCTCAACTACGTCGACGCCCACGGCAAGTAAAACGTACAATCCATCTTGTACCGACCAAGACACGGTTGCTATCGCAACTGTGTCTTGCCGTTTCTCAAACACAAACCCTCCGCACGTGTTGTACAATAACAAAAATACAGTCTGGGTGTGTATGGTGAAATGAGGGATGTATGAACTTCCTCGGGATTGGCCCCGGAGAGTTTTTCTTTATTCTGATACTTGCGCTCCTCGTCATTGGGCCCGAACGCCTGCCTGGCTTTGCCCGGAGCATTGGTCGTAGCATCGTGCGACTGCGCAATTGGATCAATAATTCACCCGATGCACAGGTGCTCTTACAAGTGCAACGCGAACTTGAGGCCGAGATTAGCGACATTCGCACCACACTCCGCCAAGAAGTCCAAAGCGTTCGTGCCGAGATGGAGCTAGTGCGTAACGACCTCGAACAGGCCTCGCGAACAGTCGATACGTCCGTCTCAAGTGCAACGACATCAGCAAATGTAACATTCCCCTCAAATACTATTGCCAATCCATCAACTGCCAATCTCACTCCCATCACCAGTAGTGACCTGACTACACCAATGCGATTGAATGTGAGTGACGTCGCAACTGCTCAAGCCGAAAGTGCCGAACCGGCAACACCTGCAGTTGATACCACCGCACCCGTCTCCCGCAGTCGTAAACCCAATTGGACCACTCCTGATGTAGATTCGAATCCGGCAACAACGGATACTACTCCCGTGTCAGATGAGACACCAGTCCAACACACAAATGGTGAGGCGGTACCAGATACAACGAGCACCGCACCAATTACCAACGATAGCCCACCCGTTGAGGCTCCTATACGCCCTCAATTAGCCAACAGCAGTGCAGTACCAGCTGCAGGAGTCGTAACACCTCCACCAACACAACCGTCATCCGCTGAGCTTGCCACCCTCCAACAAGAGATTCATCAGCTCAAATCAGCTAGCCCAAGTATCAGTCATGATTCATTTATGATGATGAAGGTCGAGGTCGAACAACTCAGCCGCGACCTCAAGAAACTGCGCGAAGAGATGACCAAACAAAAACCGACCAACTCTGTGTCATACGACGATATGATGATGATGCGCGTCCAAATTGGCCAGCTTTCGCATCAACTTGACCAACTGAATCGTCAGCTCACCGCCGCTAAATCCGATGTGGAGCCATCTGCATGAATACCGATCAACTCATTCTTGCTGTCATCATCTTTGCAGTGCTCATCTTGCTCCCATTGGTGGTGTTGTTCGTGGTGCGCTGGCTTATCCCTCTCGAGGATCCCCTCGAAGAATTCGATGATACCGCTCTGCCGACTCCAAGTGGCGGCACCAATACCATGCAAGACTTCTGGGAGGGGCTTAAGCCACACCTGATTGAGCTGCGCGACCGCCTCGTCAAAGCGGCAGTGGCAGTCGGTATCGGGACATCAATCGGCTTTTATATCGTCAATAGCCCGAACTTGCTTGGTAGTCCATTGCCCGAGTTCATGGTCAAACAACTTGCGCCAGCCGGCACACAACTCCAAGCCGTCGGCATCGGCGAAGTGTTTTTGGGGTATATGCGCATTGCCCTCGTCGTTGGCGTTATCGTGGCAATGCCCGTGGTGGTCTACCAACTCGTGGCGTTTTTTGCACCGGGGCTCCTCAACCGCGAAAAGCGCATTTTGTATGTGGCATTACCGATTGTGACCGAACTCTTCTTGGCGGGTGTGGCATTCGGCTGGTACTTTACAGTCCCTGCTGCGCTCGAGTTTTTGCTTGGCTACGGCCAAACCGCAAACATCAATACCATGCCGACAACCGACAGCTTCTTCGGTACGGTCGCCACACTACTACTCTGGAACGGCGTCATCTTCCAATTGCCTGCCGTCATGTACCTCCTTGCCCGACTTGGCGTCGTTACCACTAAATGGCTGGGTGAGACCCGTCGGTATGCGCTGGTCGTGATTACCATCGTCGCTGCCCTGATTACCCCAACCGGCGACCCGTATAATTTGCTCCTGCTCGCCATTCCGATGTACCTGCTATACGAGCTTGGCATCATCCTGACTCGCCTCGTCCCCAAACCTGCCACTCCAGTCAACGAGGATGTCGCCACCGCCTAATATGCATGTGTGTGCAAGCCCCCGACGAATATCGTCGGGGGCTTTGTTGTGCTGGGTTGATCATGTAACCAATCCGATCAATAATTGATCGGATTGTCGCTTTACATGATTGTAGCTACCCATGTCTTTTGCGCTCCCCCACATCAAACCATTCCTGAAATGGGCAGGTGGCAAACGCCAACTGCTCCCGGCTATTCGATCCACACTAGCCACAAATCCATATATCACACAGATGATTGACACACAATCGTTCCACAGACAGACAGACAGACAGACAGACAGACAGACAGACAGACAGACAGACAGACAGACAGACAGACAGACAGACAGACAGACAGACAGACAGACAGACAGACAGACAGATGATACACAAATTACGCCGTGTGTGTATATTGAGCCTTTTGTGGGGGCTGGGGCCGTATTATTCGATTTGCTCCCCACACACGCCATCATTTGTGACCGCAACGAACTCCTTATTACCACCTATCGGGTCATCCGCGATGACGTCGAGGCCCTGATTGCCCAACTGGCGGTGCATCAGCACAACCACGGTGAGGCGTACTTTTATCGGGTACGGGCCATGGATCATGCGCCCGACTATGCGACGCTCGACGACGTGGCCAAAGCGGCGCGGTTGTTATACCTCAATCGCACCTGCTTCAACGGACTCTATCGGGTCAATCGCAGTGGTTTTTTTAATACGCCGTTTGGACATTACGCCAATCCCACCATCTGCGACGCCGACGTCCTACGTGATGTCCATACCTACCTCACGCATGCGAACGTGACGATTGTGCACGGTTCGTACGAGTCGGCAATTGCTGACGCTCAACCAGGGAGCGTTGTCTACTTTGATCCGCCTTATCACAGTCCCGACAAACGCAACTTTACGAGTTATGCAGCTGAAGGGTTCGGCGAGCAGGATCAAATCGCGCTGGCGCGTCATTTTGCCGAGCTGAGTCAACGCGGCGTGCACTGCCTGCTCAGCAATGCGGACACACCACTGATGCATGAGCTGTATGCGGGCTTTCACATTGATGTTATTCCGGCCAAGCGGGCGATTAATTCGAATGCAGCAGCCCGAGGCGCTGTCAACGAAGTATTAATCAGGAACTGGTGATTGATATGCGTACCAAACCGACTATCAATCAGAGTTGGCAGGTGTTGTTTGCCCGCCATCACATTCCCGAATACGTGGCACAACACGGACTTTTTCGCATTCATGCAGACGAAATAAACACGGTGCGTGAAGCGCGACTGATGGCCAAATTCGACGAGCGCCACCAGCTCCCTGAGATTTTCCGCGAGCATAATCTGGCCATTTTGCCGATCAACCGAGGCGAATACGTGATTGGCACATTCGAGACATTCCAGTCGCTCAACTATCAACGGATTGAGCATCCCCCACGTCCACTGCAGGTACCACAGCTTGATAGTTTGGCTGTTGATACCATTCAAAGTGAACCGCAAGTGTTGTCGATTTTGTACAATGCCGGCGTGTGGCATGACATCAGCGGACACACGGACATTTACCCAACTATCGCTGGTCGCCGCGCCTCTGGCGTATTTTCGTTTGCCATCACATCAACAGGCCACCACGACGACTTTACGATTGATGTTGCTAATGCCCAAATCGAGATGGATGCCACCTACGAGACCCGCGATGCGATTTATGTGTGTGAGGCCAAAAACCGCCACGTCAGTGAACTTAATATTCGCCAACTCTACTACCCGTACCGTTTTTGGCAGCAACATACGCGCAAGCCAGTCATTCCCATTTCGATTATCTATAGCAACGCCACGTTTTATGTATCGCAATATCAGTTTCAGCAGGATGGTCACTTTAATTCGCTGGCACTGGTGCAGCATTATGTATACACGCTCGATTATCGCAAAATCACCTTTGCCACGCTCAATGCGTTACTTGACGCAGTCGTACAAGAGTCAGTCCCCGTGCCGGATGTGCCGTTCCCGCAGGCCGATAATTTCGCCTTGATTTGTCGCATCATTGAGCGCCTACGGCAGTCTGATATGACGACTGCAGAGGTGACGGACTTTACCGGATATGTCGCACGCCAAAGCGATTATTTCACAAATGCAGGGCGCTTTTTGGGGTTCATCGAAAAGGTCAAGACCGCCGATGACGTACGCTACACCTTGACTGCAGCAGGGCGGCACCTTCTGGCACAACCACCATATCGACAACGCATCATGCTCATCCAGGCAATGATGCAGCACGAGCCATTTACCACGCTGATCCGCGACATGCTGCAACGCAAAGCAGTCCCCGACCACGAGCGTATCTGCATGGTGCTCTATCAGCATCATGCACACGGCAAACGGGCCATAGCAGGCTCAACCGTCGGGCGGCGCGCACAGACGGTACGCGCATGGCTCGAGTGGATGTATGGGCAGATTGAACAATAATTACTGATTAGCAACGAGGGGTACAACCCAACTGGCATCGCCAAAAGGGATATCGGTGAGGGTTACTCGGAGTGTGAGTGCATTCGGGTGCAACGAGCGGTCGACGACCACCACTCCCTCACGACTTTGACTGGGCATAATTTGCATGACGGCCGGTTGCGATTTGGCGATGGCTAACTGATACTCGGTCCCGACTGAATCGCTGATAAGCACGTGCGATTCATCAAGAGGAATGCGCACATCGAGGTCGGTCGTGTTATTTTTGACGGTAAAGGCAATCCGGATCTCGCCATCACAGGTTCGTACTTGCGTCAGGGTAAGCAACGCATCAGCAGACTCGCCGGCGTTGACGCTTTGCCACGTCCCATCAGTGTTACGGGTGCGCGCAATGGTCTGCACATCGCGCCAATCGCACAAGAGATTCGCATTCGCCTGCAAGGCACCACTCCCTGGCAACGGTGTCACCGTGGCCGGCATGGCTGGGAGTGTGACCAGTTGCGTGCCCGTCGTATTGAGCGCAAAAATCAGCGCTACCACGACGAATAACACACTCATGGCAATCAACGCTTGGCCTGTCCAGGTCGAAAGAAGTTGGGTTACCATCGGGCGCGTACGCGGAACGGGAGCGGCCGAGGTCGGGGCAATCTCGCTCAGCACTAGATTCTCGATCTCATCCCAGCGAGTACAGTTAAGCAGTTGCGGGATGCGCTGAAGCTCATCGTCGCTCCAGCTCATACCGGCTGATCGCTCCGTAAACACATGCACGGGCAACGCATCGAGCCCCATGACTTGGACTTTCCAATCGGTCTCAATCTGTGATTCGGGGTGCAGATAGGGGGCAATTGCCACCACACGGCGCACCGAACGAACCTCAACCATGCGATTGCCTACAATCGCCGTGCGTTGTTCATTCAAAAAATTGGTCAACGCATAGTAGTAGGTGATGACCTGATTGTAGGGGTTTTTGCGGCCAGGGTTAATCCGCTTGCGCTCTTTGTTAGCGTTCTCGACAAACCACGGGCCGTTGACATCGCCAATGACTTTGCCATCGCAGTGTTTGAGTTCAACAACGAAGATGCCCTCTTGTTTCATCACAACGACATCAATCGTCCGTCCACCCACACTAAAATTAGCCATGATGATGTACAAGCCGTCGAGACGCGCTAGGCTACTCGCCAGTTGCGTAATCGCACGACGTTCATTCGGATGTTCAGGTTTTTCGCCTATCCAAATTTGTACGGCCATGACTCACATTCTACGTTAGCGACGACGTGCACCCGCTTTGAGACGTTCTTTAGGACGTTGTGGCGTGGGCGATGGTGCTAGTTCCTCCTCGAGCGCCATAGTCCGACGCAAATCAAGAATTTGATCGCGCAGCGCAGCAGCTTTCTCGAACTCAAGATCGCGAGAGGCATTCTTCATCTGCTTCTCCAAATCTTTGATGAGTTTACTCATCGCCTCACGACTGGTCGGCAATTCGACGATCTGCTGGGCCGTCGTAGTTGCATACACACCCTGATCCTCGGCTGCTTTGCGCAAGCGGTCGCTCAAGTCGCGCACGCCTTTGTTGATGCCAATCGGGATAATGTTATGCTCGCGATTGTAGGCCTCTTGGATACTTCGACGACGCTCAGTCTCTCGAATGGCCGCCTCCATCGAGACCGTCATCTTGTCAGCGTACATCAGCACCGTCCCCTCAACGTGACGGGCAGCGCGGCCGATAATCTGGATGAGTGACGAGGCCGAGCGCAGGTAGCCCTCTTTGTCGGCGTCCAAAATCGCCACCAACGACACCTCGGGCAAATCCAAGCCTTCGCGGAGCAGGTTAATACCGACGACCACGTCATAGACGCCGAGTCGCAAATCGCGCAAAATCTCGACACGCTCAAGGACATCAATATCAGAATGGAGATAATGCGTGCGCACGCCGGATTCACGCAAATAATCGGCCAAATCCTCGGCCATACGTTTGGTCAACGTCGTCACCAAACAGCGATGACCTTTTTCGACACGCTTGCGCACCTCGCCAATCAAATCATCGACCTGCCCACGCGTCGAGCGTACATGAATCACCGGGTCAATCAAGCCGGTGGGGCGGATAATCTGCTCAACCACCTGACTCGACACCTGCATCTCGTACGGGCCCGGCGTCGCCGACACAAACACCGCCGTGCGGATATGTTGATCGAACTCATCAATGCGCAGTGGGCGGTTGTCGAGGGCGGATGGCAAGCGAAAGCCGTAGTCGACCAGCGTCGTTTTGCGCGAGCGGTCACCGCTATACATACCACGCACCTGTGGTAACGAGATATGCGACTCGTCTACAAAAATCACAAAATCATCGGGGAAGTAGTCGATCAGTGTCCACGGCGTCTGCCCGGGCGCACGCCGATCCATGTGCCGCGAATAGTTCTCGATGCCTGAGCAGTAGCCCATCTCGCTCAGCATCTCGATGTCGTACATGGTGCGTTGTTTGAGTCTAGCAGCCTCGAGTACTTTGCCCGACTCCTCGAGCGACTTGAGTTGCTCAGCCAGCTCATCCTGAATGTCGGTAATCGCCATCTGGAGTTTTTCGGTGGTCGCCACAAAGTGCTTGGCCGGAAAGATCTCGATGCGCGGCAGTTGTTTAAATACCTCGCCTGTCAGCGGATCAAACTCCGAAATGCGCTCGACCTCATCGCCCCATAACTCGACCCGCCAGGCGGTCTCGGCGTTGGCCGGGTAAATGTCGAGCGTGTCGCCGCGTACGCGGAACGTGCCACGATGGAAGTCAATGTCGTTGCGGGCAAATTGCAAATCGAGCAGTTGCCGCAACAACTTCTCACGGTTGCGTACCTCGCCGACGGCAATCGGCACCATGACTTGGCCATAATCTTGGGGACTGCCCAAACCATAGATACATGACACCGACGCCACAATTAACACATCACGCCGGGTCAACAGGGCTTGGGTGGCAGCATGGCGCAAGCGATCGATTTCTTCGTTAATCGAGGCTTCTTTTTCGATATACAAATCCTTGCTGGGCACGTAGGCCTCAGGCTGATAGGAGTCGTAGTACGAAATAAACATTTCGACGGCAGTATCAGGCAACAGCTCGCGGAACTCAGCATAGAGCTGCGAAACGAGCGTTTTGTTGTGAGCCAGCACCAATGCCGGGCGTTGAAGTTGCTCAAAGACCCAACTCATCACGGCCGTTTTGCCGGTACCCGTGGCCCCAAGCAACGTCTGATAGCGCAAGCCCTGATTGACGCCGTCAACCAGTTGTGCGATGGCGCGTGGTTGATCACCAGTTGGTTTGTAGGGAGCGTTGGAGGTGAATCCCATGGCCTATCTTTCTATCACGACAGAGATGACAACGCGTTGGCCAACATTAGATACAACACCGCATGTTCTTATTATACCCTGTAGCAGATGATGAGGGAGTAAGAATTGACTGAAGAATTGTCACAATTATGTAATTTTGCAGGTTATAAACCAAGACCGAGCTGCTCAACCACCGGCCGTGCAGCTGTTTTGCGCGCATGACGCCACTGCACACCAGTCCCATAAAATCGTCCATCAAATGTCACAAAATCGACCACGCGCTGCGCCGCCGTACCAAGCACCGCAAGGTGTGCTGGCTCACGCAAACGACCCACCATGCGCAAGCGTACAATGCGTTTGATACTCAATGGACCAAGGCCGGGAATGCGCAATAGTTGTTCTGGCGCAGCACTGTTAATCTCAATTGGAAAGAATTCCGGATGCTGTAGTGCCCACGCCAACTTAGGATCATGTGACAGCGGCAACTGATCGTCGTCATCAAACGGGAGTTCGTCGGCGCCAAAGCCATAATGACGGAGCAACCAATCGGCCTGGAGCAATCGCTGCCCACGAACTAGTGGGGTACGTGGCATATGCGCCATTGGCGTCCCAGCCACTGGCTGAAATGCGCCATAATACACGCGTGTCACCGATAACTCTTGGTGGAGCCATTGCGTAGCCCGCAGTAACTCGACATCGCTCTCGCCGGCGGCCCCCACCACAAATTGGGTGGCAATGCCCGCTTTGAGAAAACCAGCCCGCGCAAGATCGCGCATCCACGCCAAACGCGCCACCACATCGCGGCGCCAATCACGACTCGCATCGAGGCGTTGTTGATGCGCCGCACTCGGCACTTCAATATTTAGGCTCAACCGGTCTGCCACCCGTGCCGCCGCCTCGACTACTGCATGTGACACACCAGGTGGCAGTTTGAGATGAATATAGCCGCGATAATCGTGCGCACGCCGGAGCAAATTCGCACTGTCGACCAACGCACCGGCCGAACTATCAGGCGATCCATCAACGGCCGACGACAACAGCAACCCGGCACCATGTGCGTTGAGTTGAGGTGCCACCGCCTGTGCAACCTCGTCAGGTGAGAGGGTCGCACGGGGCACGTCATTGTCGCTCCGCAATGGGCAGTATGGACAATTAAACACACACGCTGCACTCGTCAATAGACGCAACACGGGTCGACGCTTACCGCTGGCATCTTGTTCACTGCCGAGTGGCGCATCCGACCAGCGTGCGCGTTTGGCGTGATAACGGCGACCAGCCACGGCATGCGTATCACATGCTTCGTAGTTGGCCGCCGGTGCAAGAATGTCGAGTTTGCGTTCAAGATCCATCGGGTTATTTGGTCGAATTGCGCGTAGATTGATCGTCGTCGGGGAGCGTCAACTCACTCGTCTGGTTGGCGCGATACAAATCGTTGGACGACATTGGGATGGTAGGTGCAGCCGGCTCATCGTCGTATAAGGTCTTAACCTCGGCTGGCGGTGGCAAATCGTCGATGGTCAGCGGGCGCTGATGATTCCACCACAAGCCCACCACACCGATCAGCATCAGCACAATGCTGGCGAGTTGTGCCACGCGTAACGAGTCGTCACACCCGCCACCAATCAAGTCGGTGCACAAACTATCGGTGCGCAAGCCCTCAATCCACAGGCGCCCCAACCCGTAGATGATGGCATACGACAATAGCATGTCGCCGCGACGCAAACGTCCTTTGAAGCGGCGTTCGACGGCAATCAATACACCGACACCGGCCAAGTTCCACAACGACTCATACAAAAAGGTGGGGTGGAACAACGTACTCGGTGGATAGGCATCAAGGTCATTGTAGGGGGGCAAACGATACGGTGCATCAATCACCACACCAAAGCCCAAATCGGTTGGACGACCGTAGGCCTCTTGATTGAAAAAATTCCCCCAACGGCCAATTGCCTGTGCCAGCATAAACGTCGGCATCGTAATGTCGAGGTATTCAAACACGTTCAGGTTGTGCCGGCGCGTATAGATTACTGCGGCCAATACAGCCCCGATGATAGCACCATGAATTGCAAGACCACCAGTTGCAGGATTAAGAATCGTCAAAATATCTTTGTCGGCAAAGCGTGGCCACTCGAAGGCGACGTAGTAGAGTCGCGCGCCCATGATGCCCATCACCATGCCCAACATAACCAGATTCCACACATGCTCGGGATCATGACCACGCTGTGCTGCCCGATTAGCAGCCCATTGTGCGGCAATCATGGCTCCGCCCACAATTAATGCGCCATACCAACGAAGTGCAAAGGGGAACGAGCCAATCATGATTTGAAACAAAAACGGATCATCTGGTGGATACAGCTCCATAACGCCTCTTTTTCCAATAACGCACCTGTAATCCATAATACCACGGGCACACATGGTACAATATGAACGTTTTATTGGGCTAGCCAAAGGGCGATACCATGCTCCTTGCCATTGACATCGGCAATACCAACATCAAAATCGGCGTCTTTCGTGGCGACACCATCGTAGCCCATTGGCGCGTCCTTACCGAACGGCACAAGTTAGCCGACGAATATGCCGTCCTCATCCGCAATTTATTCGATTTGGCGCACATCAACGTCAACGATATTCATGGGTGTATTATGTCGTGTGTGGTACCTCCATTAACCACACAATTCACCCAATTATGCGAAAAATACTTGGCCATTGAGCCAGTCATGGTCAACCCACGCATCTCGTGCGGGCTGAGCTTTGATGTGGAGAACCCCGACGAGATGGGATCCGATCGCATCTGTAATTCCCTCGCCGCAACCGTCAAATACGGCAGCCCAGTGATTGCCATTGCCTTTGGTACTGCGACAGCGTTTGATGTAGTTGTTGACAATGTCTACGTCGGTGGTTGTATTGCGCCGGGGCTCGGCATCTCATCTGATGCACTCTTCTCGCTAGCAGCCCGCCTCTACCAAGTTGAGCTGGTACGCCCGCCCAAGGTGATTGCCCGTAACACGGTCCACCACATGCAGGCCGGCGTCATCATCGGCTATACGGGCCTGGTCGAGGGCATCGTCAAGCGAATGCAACAGGAGCTCGGCACAGTGTGTCCCGTGGTCGTTACCGGTGGCCTCGCCGATGTTATCGCCAAAGAGACCTCGGTGATTACGGCAGTTGAGCCAAACCTGACCCTCGACGGTCTCCGCATGATTTTTGAGCGCAATCGCGCCGCACTCTAAGGATATACCGTGTCTGTATTGCCACCTCCATCCGAAAAAGCCAGCTACGTGGCGCGCATGTTTGGCCGCATCGCCACCGGCTATGACCGTATGAACCGGCTGATGACGTTTGGCTTGGATGACTGGTGGCGGCAGATTGTCGTCCGCGAAATCAACCCGGCGCCCGATGCCACCATGCTCGATATCGGCAGTGGCACCGGGCCATTCCTGCCCCTGTTGCGCCGGCATGCACCACACGGCATCGCGATTGGTGCCGACTTTGTCTTGCCGATGATGCAATCGGGCCTGCATCGCCTCGATGCACGCTCGGCGTTTGTCTGTGCTGATGCCCAAGCACTACCGTTTGCTGACCATACATTTGATACGATTACAGCTGGGTTTGTCATCCGCAATGTGAGCGATATTGACACCTGCTTCCGCGAGGTGTTGCGGATCACCAAACCAGGCGGACGCTTTGCGATTCTCGAGGTTGCCCGCCCCCGCTCAACATTGGTACGATGGGGGCATCGAATGTACTTCGAGGAGGTGATGCCGCGCATCGCTCAACTCCTCGGCGCCGACCCTGTGGCCTACCGTTACCTCCCCGAGTCATCGCGCCATTTCCCGGATCCACCGATACTCGCTGACATGCTCCGTGCGGCCGGTTGGACACAGGTCACCTATCGACATTTGCCGCCCAACGCGGTAGCCCTCCATATCGCAACTAAATCGTCAAAGAGTGAGCCAACCAATGAGTGAACCCGAGCAGCCGCGAGGCAACACGAAGCGCGGTGAACTCCCGCCACCACCACGTATCAGTCGCAATCGGCTCGACGATGATGACGATGGGCCGCCGTTACTCCCGCGTGAACGTGACTATCCGATTGCACCGACACCAAATGGCTGTACGGTGTGGTTGATGATACTCGTCGGGTTGGCCGCTGTGGGTGCCATCGTGATGATGAACTTGAGCACGATTTTGCCGTTTTTCGGCCAAATCCAAGCGCAAATCACGCCCGAGTTACCGGTGGCAACGACAACCGCAGATGGCGTCGCACCGACACCGCAAATCATCACCATCATGATTACACCAACACCGGTAGTCATCGATCGGGGCATGATTTTGCGCCGCACCCAAAATCTGAGTCGGCTTACCACCGTCAAAAACACCTATGATAATCGCATCGAACGCGCAGTGACATCGAGTGGTGATACCACCCAAAGCATGGTGAATATGGTTGACCAAATCATCAAAGGCTTCGGGCTTGATGTCCAAGAGTTGACCCGTGATTCAATCACGATGGTAATTTATGCCAATGTTGAGGCTGGCGTTGATTTGGCCAAACTCAACGAATCCGACTTGATTATCGACGCCGATGGGAAAGGTATCCGGATCAACCTGCCACCAACCGAGATTTTTTCGATTAGTATTGACAACAAGTTGAGTTACGTGGAACAACGCACGACGCGTTTTTTGGCTCGGCCCCAAAAGGAACTAGAGTCTGAGACGCGCCAGCTTGCAGAGAATATGGCACTCAAAAAAGCCTGCGAACTCGGCATCATGTTTGTGGCGGCGGATAACGCCGAGGAGAGCATGCGCCGCCTGTTTGAATTCGCTGGCTTCGAACGCGTTGATGTGAATGTAGCGGCCGGCGATTGTATTGCACCGACCAAATAACGAAGGATACACAGGCATGCAGATTAGTTATGACCGCGACGCAGGAACGCTGTATTGGTATTTTGTGGAACTCACCGAGGGCGATGTTGCCGATGAGTACGAGTGCCCGGTTGCCCTCCTGCTTGATGCCAAACAGCACGTGGTCGGCATTCAACTCGATGTCAGCGAATACGACGACTTGCCCCAACTCGTCTCGCTGGCCATCACCCACCCCGAAGTCCAGTGGGACGCCCGCCAAAAGCATCTGCGCGTGGTCCATGCCGAATACACCGCCACGGTCGAGCTCGCCGAGCCAGCATTACTCGATATCAATCAGACCGGCCAACTGCTCGGCTGTGATATTGCCGATGAAGATCACGAAAAAGCCGGCCGCTACGCGGTCATTGAGCCGCTCTTCGTCGACCTCGAGGTACCCGAACTCAGCTTCGATGCCACCTTGCCCGAGGTCGACCCTACCATTGTCCTACCCGAGGTCGAGCGCGCTGGTATCGTGGCCATCCTCGGTCGTCCAAACGTCGGCAAATCGACCTTGCTCAATGCCATCATCGGCCAAAAGGTGGCAATCACGTCACCCAAACCGCAAACTACGCGCAGTGCGATTCGTGGCATCTTGACGCGCCCAGACGCCCAAATCATCTTTGTGGACACGCCTGGTGTGCACCGCCCGCGCAATCGCTTGGGCAACTACATGGTGCAACAAGCGCGCCAAGCGGTGCCCGATGCCGATGTACTGTGTATGGTGGTTGACATCACGCATATGCCCAACGAGCTCGACGAGCGCATTGCGGCCATGATTCGCCGCAGCAAAGCACCCAAAATCCTGGTGCTCAACAAAGTTGACCGCCCTAACCCACATGCCGAGGCATGTTTGACGGCGTTCCGCGCCTTGGCTCCTTGGCAGATGGAGATTGCCATCTCGGCCATCAAAAATCAAGGTGTCACAGCCCTCGTCGACGAAATCGTTGCCCGCCTGCCTAAGGGCCCGGCGTTTTATGCGGCCGACATGATTACCGACCAGAACGAACGCACCTTAGCGGCTGAGCTCGTGCGTGAGCGCATCATGCACCTGATCGGCGACGAGATTCCCTACGGTGTGGCCGTCGAGACCGAGGAGTGGGAGCAACGCCCCAATAACCTGTATATCCGCATGACCATTCACGTCGAGAAAGAGTCGCAAAAAGCGATTATCATCGGCAAAGGTGGTGCCATGCTTCGCCGGATTGGGAGCGAGTCACGCCCCGGTATCGAGCAGATGATCGGCCAGCGCGTCTACCTCGAGTTGTGGGTCAAACCCCGCGATAACTGGCGCGATGATCCGAATTCACTCCACTGGCTTGGTTACAAAAACTAATATCTAATCGGAGTATAATGCGCAGGAGAATCGGCATCTCCTGCGCATGTTGCGCACTAGAAAGATGTGTTGACGAAGGAGTCAAACCTAGATGCAACAGGGAATCACGGACGCCTCGCGCAAATGGTGGGCGTTGGCAGCGGTCGGCAGTGGCACGTTCATGTCAACCGTCGATGGGTCAATTGTCAACATCGCACTGACCACCATCCAACGGTCATTTGGGGCAACACTCGGGCAGGTTGAATGGGTTATTTTGGCGTATCTCCTCGGTATCGCCTGTTTGTTACCGACGATGGGGCGCCTCGGCGACATGATTGGCCGCAAACGCGTCTATGTGGGTGGCTTTGTCCTGTTTGCAGTCGCATCGCTCTTATGTGGTATTGCCTGGGACATCAACTCGTTGATAGCCTTTCGAGTGGCCAAAGCCGTCGGCGCCGCCATGATTCAAAGCATGGGCGCCGCCTTGTTGGTACAGGCGTTCCCCACCAGCGAACGTGGGCGGGCGCTCGGCTATAACGCCACGATTATCTCGGTCGGGGTGGCATCGGGACCAGTCATTGGTGGCCTGCTGATTGAACAATTCAACTGGCAGTCGATTTTTTTTGTGAACCTGCCTGTCAGCGTTATCGGTCTGATTATCTCGCAACGGGCACTCGTTGATGACACCAAGCGGAGCACGCAACGCTTTGACTTGGTGGGGGCATTTAGTTTGGGGGCGGCGCTGGTTGCCATCTTGTACGCCTTGACTGAGGGCCAGCATATCGGCTTCAATTTGCCCATGATTCAAGGGTTGTTTGGGGTCGGACTCCTCGGTTTGCTCTTTTTTGTCTGGTGGGAGTTACGCACACCGGCACCAATGATCGACATGAGTTTCTTCAAGGTGCGCGATTTTAGCATCGGTCTCATCCAAACCTACATGATTACCTTGCCGCAGCAGTTCAATTACGTGCTGTTGCCGATTTTTTTGCAGACGGTGGCCGGCTACGATGCGCGCACCACTGGCCTCACCATCATCGTGGTACCGATTATCACGACGTTTCTGTCGAGTTTTAGTGGGCGCTTATCTGACAAATATGGGCCAAACTGGATTGCACCGATTGGCGTAGTGATTTGGACCATCGGGCTCGTGTTGATGAGTGGCATCGGCGACAAACCGTCGTTATGGGATGTCGCAGGGCGCGTTGCGTTTATTGCCGTCGGCATTACCCTCTTTTTTACGCCGATCAACAGTAGTATCCTCGGCAGTCTGCCCAAAGAGCGCACGGGTATTGCGAACGGCATCATGTCGGTGACCCGCACCATGGGTCAGATTAGCGGTATCTCAATCGGTGCACTCATTTGGACATGGCAGGTCGACACACTGAGTGGCACACACTACGAGATTATCGCCGAGGCGCCACACCACATCTTGCATCAGGGGTATAGCAACACGATGCTGGTTGGGGCGGCGATTTGTATTGCAGGACTTATTCCGGCGTTGTTCCGCTTGCGCGGACGCAACACGACAGTTGCTGGCTAACAGACACTTACAGGCTGGGAATCAGGAGTACGTATGAGCACGGCAACAATGTCCGAGACGTCGCGCAAATGGTGGGCACTGGCAGCAGTCGGCAGTGGCACATTTATGTCAACGGTGGATGGGTCGATTGTCAATATCGCCCTCAACACCATCCAAAAAACCTTCAACGCTAGTCTTGGCCAAGTTGAGTGGGTGGTCTTAGCTTATTTATTAAGTATCGTCTGCTTGCTCCCGACCATGGGGCGGCTCGGCGACATGATTGGGCGCCGCCGCGTCTATTTGCTCGGGTTCGTGTTGTTTACTGCGGGATCGGCATTGTCGAGCTTTTCGTGGAACATCCCATCGCTGATTGTGTTCCGTATGATTCAGGCAGTCGGCGCCTCGATGATTCAAAGCATGGGGATGGCGTTGTTGGTGCAGGCGTTCCCTGCTAGTGAACGCGGCCGGGCCCTCGGCTATAACGGTACCATCATCGCCACCGGCGTCGCCACCGGACCAGTCCTCGGCGGATTACTCATCGGCACATTTGGTTGGCGGTCGATTTTTTATGTAAATGTACCACTCGGCTTATTGGCATTGACTATCTCATGGTTGGCATTGGCCGATGACGCCAAACGCAACGAGCAAAAGTTCGATGTAGTCGGCGCCATGACACTCGGCGCATCGTTGATTGCGATTTTGGTTGCGTTAACTGAGGGGCAGCATCTCGGCTTTGATGTACCGTGGGTTATCGCGTTGTTTGTGGCCGGCATCATCGGGCTGATTGGCTTTGTGCGGTGGGAGCGACAGCACCCAGCGCCGATGATCGACATGGGTTCATTCGGTGTACCGGCCTTTAGTTTGGGCTTAATGACAACGATGATTGCTTTTACGGGATTGCAGTTCAACTTCATCTTGTTGCCGTTTTTCTTGCAAAACGTCTTGCACTACACGCCACAGCAGACCGGGTTGATGATGATTATCTCACCATTAGCGATTATGGTGATGTCATCGATTAGTGGGCGGTTATCCGATCGATTTGGGCCTCGCTGGGTGACACCGGTGGGCATTTTGAGTCTCGGCTTTGGGCTATACGAGATGAGTAGTTTGACGGCTGCCTCGACCCAATTCGATATCATCATCCGTGTGGTATTCATCGGCATCGGCTTCGGCTTTTTTCAATCGCCCAACAACAGTAGCATCATGGGCAGTTTGCCGCGCGAGCGCAGTGGGGTGACCAGCGGCATGCTGAACGTGACGCGCACTATCGGGCAGATTACTGGGATTACGCTGGCGGGGGCTATTTGGAGCTCGCAGGTGACGTCTATTACCGGGCAGGTGTTCAAGGATATCACAACAGCACCAACGGCGGCCCTCGTCGAGGGGTATCATGTGGCGTTGTTGGTGGCGGCGGGGATTGCCTGGAGTGCCTTGATTCCGGCGATATGGCCACGTGAGCGACGCTAGGGCATCTATCAGCGAATTTTTACCAACGGCTCATCTTTCGCCCAAAACAACCTGTGGTACAATGACAACAGGATGACAATCAAAGGAGGCTTCCATGGAAATCGCAATTGTAGTGGTGAGTATCGTCGCTGTTGCACTTTGGAGCCTTTTGCGTCAGCCACAGGCCGTAACTCGCCCCGTCGAGATTCGTCGCCAACCACGCCGACGCCGCTAGACAGACACCAACACGAATATGACACATCCACGCAGGGATCTCCTGGCGATGAGCCAGACCGAACTGGTGGAGTTCTTGGGGACATATGGCGAGCCGGCGTTCCGTGCTCGCCAAATTGCACGCCAACTCTACGTGAATCAAGTTGACGACGTGATGCAGATGAGCGATTTGCCACTCACATTACGTCAGCGCCTCGCAGACGATTGCCGCATTGGGTCATTGACCCAGGTGCGTGTCGTCAAAACCGACGATAATTTGACCCATAAAGCGCTTTTCATGCTGCCAACTGGTGAGCAAATCGAGAGCGTCCTAATGATCTACAAAGATCGCGCCACCGTGTGTGTCTCGACGCAAGCAGGATGTGCCATGGGGTGTACGTTTTGTGCCACCGGGCGCCTTGGCTTGTTGCGCAACCTCGAGAGTCATCACATCGTCGAACAGGTGTTGTGGGCACGACGCACATTGCGTCAGCTCAGCAAAACCACCTCATCCACGACACCCACCAAACTCACTGATGATGCCTGGTGGGGCGATGACGGTGGTCACCCTGACGCACTCCCTCAGCATTTAGGCAATGTGGTATTCATGGGCATGGGTGAGCCATTCGCCAATTATGACCGCTGGTGGCAGGCCGTTGAGCGCTTGCATGATCCCCAGGGCATCAACATCGGCGCACGTGGGCTAACTGTCTCTACGGTTGGGCTCGTACCCGGCATCAAACGTTTGGCTGATGCCCCGTTCCCAATCAATCTGGCTATCTCATTACATGCACCCAACGATACATTGCGATCGGCCATGATGCCTGTCAACAAGCGGTGGAACGTCGCCGAATTAATAGATACGACCCGCGAATATGTACGCAAAACCGGTCGGCGTGTGTCATTTGAATATGTGCTACTCCAAGGTGAGAACGACACACCTGAGTTAGCTGGCGAGCTCGCTGACTTACTCCAAGGCATGTTGTGTCACGTCAATCTCATTCCGTGGAACCCGGTGCCAGGCATGCCCCTTGGGCGCTCAGAACGCCAGCGCGTCGTCGCATTTCAGCGGGTTCTCCAAGCCGCCGGGGTGCCGTGTACGGTACGCGTCGAGCGTGGTGTGTCGATTGCAGCAGCCTGTGGTCAATTGGCTGGCGCACCTGTCAGTGGTCCCTAGCACCACCTGGAAGGGGTGACGATGTATTTACCTGTTATTATGCTCATCCGTCGCATTATCGGCGCGATTTTGGTCATCATCGGCATTTTGGGATTATTGTTGCCGATTATGCCGGGTTGGCCGTTACTCATCCCGGGGATTGCACTCCTCGGCAGCAAAGACCCGTTAATCCGGTATCTGCACATGATTGTGCTCCGCGTGCTCAAATTCGTCAAAAGTCGCAAAACGCCGTGGATTCGTAACGTCGGTGAACGCGCCTATGAGGCCTACCGCCGCACTCGTGATATTGTGGGTCCACCCATCTTGCGGTTTGAGCACACGCTTGAACGCTGGCTCAAATACACGCCCAAACGTCCACCCGAAATTTAGTCGCCCCAACCGCAATCGGTAATCTCCTGCGTATAATACAAGCAGGAGATTTTTGTTGAGGATAGCATGAGCACCAAACCACAAAACGTCAAAGGCATGCGTGACTTGTTACCGCAAGCAATGATGCTGCGACAGCACATCATCGGCACACTACGCGAGGTTTTTGAACGATACGGCTTTGAGCCACTCCAGACCCCAACGCTCGAGCATGCCGAAACGCTTGAAGGCAAGTTGGGCGACGAAGAGCGCTTAATCTATCGCTTTGAGGACCACGGCGGACGCAAACTTGCCATGCGCTACGACCAGACCGTACCCCTGGCACGTGTCGTCGCCCAATACCAATCACAGTTACAACTGCCATGGCGCCGGTATGCTGTCGGTGCATCGTACCGTGGCGAGCGCACCCAACGCGGACGTTATCGCGAGTTCTACCAGGCCGATGTCGACATCGTTGGTTCATCATCACCAGTGGCCGATGCCGAGATTATTGCCGTATTGACTGATGCACTGACCGCACTCGGGTTCGACAATTTCGTCACGCTCCTCAGTCACCGCCAGATTCTCGGTGGCATCGCGCGGGTCTCAGGGCTTGACGAGGCGGCCGCCGGCGGCGTCTATCGTGCCATCGACAAGCTCGACAAAATCGGCGCCGACGGCGTCCGCACCGAGCTGATGAACAGCGGTGTGTCGGCTGACGCCTGCGATCGTATTCTGCACCTTGTCTCACTCAGTGGCGACTCAGACACGGTTCTTGATGCCCTTGCTACCGCCCTCGCGGGCGATGAGCGGGCCCAAGCAGCCATCGTCAACCTGCGCGAGATTATCGCCGCCGCCACCGCCATGGGCGTCCCCAGCAAACGCTATGCAGTAGCACCGCGCCTCGCCCGTGGGTTGTCGTACTACACCGGCATGGTGTGTGAGGCAGTCGTTGAGTCCCCCCCGATGGGCTCACTCCTCGGCGGTGGCCGGTATGACGACTTGATCGGTCTCTTTGCCGATCGCTCATTGCCCACGGTGGGTATCGCCTTCGGGCTTGATCGCTTGCACGACGTGATGGAGGAGTTGGGCATGGGGCCACAAGGCGCCATGGCCGACGTGTATGTCACCATCTTCAACCCGGAGAGCATGGCATCCAACTTGGCACTGGCCCATCAACTGCGCGCTGCTGGATTCAAGGTTGAAAACACTCTTGACGCGAGTGAGCGCCTCGGCAAACAGCTCAAAACGGCCGATCAGCGTGGCATCGCTTTTGCGGTGGTCCAAGGCCCAGATGAACAAGCAGCCGACGAGGTCGTGGTACGCGACCTCAAGAGTGGCAACCAGCATCGCTTTAAGAGTGCTGAGCTTGTAGCTGGGTTGCGTGGATTGATGCAGCACTAGTCATACCCACACAAAATCCGATATTCATCGATGGGGGTGAGACGTAGGTCTAACCCCCATTTGTATGCCAAAAGGAGACATCCATGACCGAACTACGCCATCAGAGCATCCAACAGTTCCTCGATCAACTCGCATCACCCACACCGACGCCCGGTGGTGGGAGTGTGGCCGCCTTGAGTGGGGCCTTGGCAGCTGGACTCATTACCATGGTCTGCGATTTGACGATTGGTCGGCCACGCTATGCCGACTTTGATGCGGAATGTCAGCAGATTCGCCAGCAGAGCGAGCAGATTCGTGCTGAACTGACCCGTCTCATCCAAGCGGATATCGATGCATATACGCTCGTTGCAGCGGCCTACAAACTCCCCAAAGACGACCCAGCCCGAGCACAGGCAATTATCGCTGCCAGCGTGGTCGCCACCGACATCCCTCTGCAAATCGCCGAGCATGCTGCAGCGCTTGTGCCACTTGCATTACCAGTCGCCCACAAAGGCAACAAAAGTGCTGTGGGCGATGTAATTGCCAGCGCACATTTGGCCCAAGCCACCGTCCATGCGGCACTGATTAACGTGACGGCAAACATCGGCGTGCTGGCTGGGCATCCACGTCAGCACGAGTTTGTGGCGCGACAGCAGGCAACTACAGCCCACCTCGCGGAGCGCTGTCAGGCGGTGGTCGAGGCCGGCACTGCTAGACTCTAATCCAACTGATTATCTGTGTCATTAAGCCAAAAAGTCTGGGTGCCTAAAGGCACCCAGACTTTTTGGGCAATAAAACGCAACAGACTATTGATACAGGCGCTCGCGAATCGAGTTAATCTCTTGTTTGAGTCGATTATCGGTGGTAATCTCCTCGGCAATTTTGTCGCAACCATACATGATGGTGGTATGATCACGACCGCCCAGCATCGCACCAATATCAACCAGGCTGGCGTCGGTCTCTTCACGCAGCAAGTACATAGCCACTTGGCGAGGCCCCACAATATTACGACTGCGACCACGTCCTTGGACGGCACGCATGTCAACCCCATAGTACTCGCACACGGTACGCAGAATGCTATCACCGGTAATGCGTTTTTTGGGGCCAGTATCGAGCAAATCGCTCAACGCAGCTGCTGCGCTGTCAACGGTAATAGCCGTACCATTGAGTTTGGCGTAGGCCACCACGCGATTCAAGCTACCCTCAAGCTCGCGGATATTGCTCTGGATGCGTTGGGCCAAAAAGTCAATCACGCCGGCTGGCACATCGACGGTCATCTGCTCAGCTTTGGTCCGCAAAATCGCCGTACGCGTCTCGTAGTCGGGCATCTGGATATCGACAATCAAGCCCCACTCAAAGCGTGAGCGCAAGCGCTCCTCGAGCGTCAAGATGGCTTTGGGTGGACGATCCGATGTCATAACCACCTGTTTGCCAACGGTGTGCAGTGTGTTGAACGTGTGAAAGAACTCTTCTTGCGTGGCATCTTTGCCAGCAATGAACTGAATATCGTCGATGAGCAGAATGTCGATGTTGCGGTAACGAATACGAAACTCTTCGGTTTGCTGACGACGAATCGACTCAATCAAATCATTGGTAAACTTCTCACTCGAGACATACAACACGTTAATCTCGGGATCGCGATCAAGTGCCGCATTGCCGATGGCATGCAGGAGGTGGGTTTTGCCGAGACCGACACCACCATACAAGAACAACGGGTTGTAGGCCTGAGCCGGATTATCGGCCACAGCCATACACGCTGCACTCGCTAGACGGTTACTCGATCCGATGATAAATCGATCAAACGTGAAGCGCGGATTGAGCATACCGCGGGTGGCCGTGGTAAAGAAATCAGTTTGGGTTGGCGTCTCTTCATCACGGCTCAACGACGTGATAATCGGGCGTAATGTGCTTGCCGTCTCAATCGGTGTCGATTTGGCAGGAATTGGCGTTGATGACGTCTCATCTTTTGTTACAGCAGACGGCAAATCCTCATCAGCATCAGCTGTTGCCGTATCAGGTGAAAGCGTGGCCTCGGTCGTTGTTGCCTCGGTGCGTAACGCCGTAGTCGACTCGGCATTAGCATCCGACTCATCATGGGCAGTAGCCTGCTTGGCGAGCGCAGCTTGCATCGCCTCAACCATCTCATCAGTAATTATTGGCAATACACTCGTCGCAGACGAACTCGGTGCTGGTGTCGAGGTAACTTGCGTTACGACTGGATCGGGATCAGCAGCAGGAGTTACAGGAGTAACTGGATGCGAATATGGCCCCACAACAATCGTTACTTGGAGTGAATAACCGAGGATTTCTTTGAGTTGATCAGCAATGATTGCGCCGTAGCGTGTCTCAACGGCCTCGCGCAACATGTGTGTCGCAACACTTACCACAGCCAGCTGAGTGTCCAGATGGACCAACTCACTCCGGCGTAGCCAAGTATTGTACTCAATACGCGGTAACTGCAGCTCTAACGAGCCAAGTACACTATTCCATGTTTTGGCGAGATTCACGACGCCCTCCCGGACAATGTGACCAAGACGCGGGGGCAAAAAAACCCTGCCATCGTTTGGCACAGCAGGGTTCAACTCTTTTATGTGTTGATTTATATTTTACCGAATTTACCCAATGCTTGCAACACGTACAACAACAAAATCAGCCGTATTCGACGGGTGTATCACGTGAATACCAGCATATGACCGCAACTAGTCAACGATACCATCCAGTTGCGGTCAATCCTACACTGTGTTATGCGCTATTGAAATGCCAAAAACACCACAATTCCTTGGGATTCAGGAACGCTTGATTTGAGATGTTCCCACTCACGACTACGAATCAAATCACTCCCGATGACTAACAATCGTATTGATCCACCATCAACAACATAATCAGCGTACTTGAGCCCATCGTCGAAAGTTTGGATCTCCTCAACGCGCATAAACCCAAGTAACTCAAGTCGCTGATGGATCTGCACCATCAGTTCGTCAGTGGTTCCCACCATCATCAGACCGGTCGCATATGATTCTTTTTTGGTGATTCCAATCATTGTTTCAATCTGATCACGATCGACGAAGCGCTCATTAGGTTCGGCACGAGGCACATTCGCCCACCAACTTGGCTCACCGACCTCACCATCGGGCTGACACACCGTATCATCGGCTGGTAATTCGAGCGCCACCAAGGTACTTGCAGCCGCCTCATTGACACAGTCCGCACGTAATACTTGGCCGTGCCCCTCACCCGTGTACCGAACTAAGACAGCGCGTGGTCCCATACGATCACGCATCTTCTCGGCCCAACGCATCGGCGTCGCTGGGTCGTTCTCACCACCGATTACGAGAATTGGAGCATCGCCGGAATAGTCAGTCGATGCAGTCATCGGGACTACCATGAGGCTATCACACATCGAGTCACCTGAGTCACTATCAAAATCTTCGGCACGCAAATCGACAGACATGCGCGGGGCAATTGATTGGATTTTGGCGAGGAGTGCCTCGGGATCGGGTGCATCTTGGTACTCGAAGCCACTCGCACACCCGATAATTTCAAAGGCATGCACGATACTCGTATAGACGCCTTCCTCGTCACGCTCAGAATAGCCATCAACCAACTTCCACACCTCAACCACGTTGCTCTTTTCGGCATCAGCAAGGGCTTGTGCGAGTTGGGGCCAACTCGCTTCAGTGTACAAAGCAGCTTTGGTGGCACGCAAAATCACACTTTGGTAGGTCACACGTCCATCGATAGCAGTTACCGGCTTTTGATTATATTGCTCATATAGCACGTCCCAGCGCGCTCCTACATCATCGCTATGAAAGGCACAGGTTGAATCAGATTCACACCAGGCAATCCAGTTGTTCATGGCGCGCTCAAATCCACCTAACTGCGTCGTGTACTGCTCTTCAATGGTATCGCCATTTGGCTCAAATGCGGAATCAAGCACCATGGCGCGGACACGTTCCGGAAAGAGATTGGCGTACACCGAACCCAAATACGTGCCATACGACACCCCGAGATAACTAATTTGCTCATCTCCCATCGCAGCGCGAATCACGTCCATATCTCGCGCCGTGTTGGCCGTCGAGTAGTGTTCCAACGTGTAACCGTATTTATCAAGACACGCCGTGACAAATGCATTATATGCATCTGCATCAAATGACTCTTCTTCAGGAGTATCGGGAGATGCATCAGAAAACTGGTATTTGTCAATCTCGACATCAGACTGGCATTTGAGGCCATTCGAACGTTCAACACCTCGTGGGTCAAACCCTACAAAATCAAACGCCTGAAGGCCTAATTCGCCAACGTAATACGAGCCCGACCAAGCCACCGTATTAAATCCTGACGCCCCCGGACCACCCGGATTGTACAAGATTGCCCCTTGGCGTTGCGCTTGGGCTTTGTAGCGAATCACCGCTATATCAATGGTAGGTCCCTTTGGATTGGCGTAGTCAAGTGGGACCGTCACCGTGCCGCACTCAAATCCAGATTCGGTGACGACTGCATCATCACAGGTCTGCCATTCAATCGGTCGAATCTCAAGATCCTCCGTACGAACAACATCGTTACGCACGAGTTGGGATGTTAGTCGATGTAGGTGTAATCCCAATTCATTCTCAAAAGCATACAACACCATTGCTAAAAATAATCCCAATGCACATACCAGTAATCCAATCAGGAATTTAAGTATTTTTTTAAATATGCGTTGTACCATGTTGTCCTTTCTTATTTGCATTGCTATTTTATGACGTAATGATGAAATAAGTCAATATAGACATTATGGTTGATAGAAAAACACGACCAATCCCGCGTCAGATGTCGTCAGACGCGAGCGGAGCAATGCCCACTGCGGCTGTGAGAGTGTATCACTACCAAAGACATACAAACCGATAATTCCATCATTGCTAAAGTAATACTTGTAATATGCATCATTGAGCTGAACAGGTTGCCCCCACCCCACAAATCCCGCATTGGCCAGACGTCCATCATACGCCTGCAACAGTTGTGCCGTACTCCCGATTGTGTGATAGGCGGTGACATAGTAGTCAAGAGGCGACAGTCCAATCAGCGATGCAATATCGGCGCTATCCACTAGTTGCTCATGCGGCAGTGGTGCAGGAATACGCGCCCACCATGATGGTGGTGCCAACGGCATATCTGGCATACACCGCGTTCCATCATGGGGCAGAATCTCGTCGATAAGTGCCTGTTTGACCAAATAATCAACGCAACGCGATTCAAACAAATGACCATGCCCATCACCCGTATACACCACAAGCGATGATGAATCACCGAGCGCTGTACGCATCTCGTAGGACCAGCGTATGGGTGTGGCCGGATCATACAACCCACCCACAATCAAAATCGGCGCTGGTTGCGCATCACTAATCGGCGCTACCACGGCAGGCGCCATATACTCGGTGCAACGACCACCACTACGAATATCGTCGAGCGACACATCACGACCAAGCCGAGGAGCTACTTGGCGCAACAAATTCAAAATCGGTTGCGGATTTGCCACAGCTGGCGCGCCAAAGCCACTCGCACACGAAATAATCGGGAATGCATGAATACTGCTATCAAATGTCCCACCCGCACCACGCCCATAATAGGTATCCGCCAAAAACCACACCGCCTCAAGGTTCCCTTGCTCGGCATCAAATAACGCACGCCCAAGTGTCTCCCATGTCTGAGGACCATAGAGTGCCGCTGCCGTTGCCACGGCAATCACCGCTTGATTGGTCATACGCCCATCTCGGGCAGTGCGCGGATTTGCATCATAATCCGCCATTAACGCATCCCAGCGCGCCGCCACATCATCGGCACGAAACGCACAGCCACTCGTAGTCTGACACCACAATACCCAACGCTGAAACGCACGTTCAAAGCCGGCAGATTGGGTCACATAGGCTTGCGACAGCGTATCACCATCTGGCGCAAATGCCGAATCAAGCACCATCATGCGTACATGCGACGGATACATGCCCGCATACACTGCCCCGAGATACGACCCGTACGAAATACCCACATAGCCGATTTGATCATCACCAAACGCCTGACGAATCAACTCCATATCGTGTGCCGTATTGATGGTCGAATAATAATGCAGACGATCTGGATAGGCATCACGACACGCATTGACAAATGCACGGTCCGCCTCTGCCAACAATGCCACCTCAGCATCCGTATCAGGCGTGTAATCGGGATAGAGGTAGCGATCGATATCCGCGTCGGATTGACATTTCAACCCACCCGAAAAACCAACACCGCGCGGATCAAATGCCACCACATCATAGTGCTGTAGGCCATAGCGTTCGATATAGGTGGGGCCCATAGCCGCCAAATACGCCATCGCCGAACTCCCGGGCCCGCCTGGATTCACCAGAATAACCCCTTGGCGTGGCTCCTGCGCGGCATAGCGTAGCATTGACAGCGTCAGCTGCTCACCCGTTGGGTTGGTGTGATCAAGAGGTACTCGCACCGTCGTACACGTAACATCAGCACGTTGGATGGTGGGTGCACACGCCTGCCAGTTCAATTGGGAGGTTAATTCGGGGACAGGATCGGCGGTAGCAGTGAGAGGGAGTGTTGCGATTGCCACACGCGGTGTTGGTGTGTGCACGGGTAGATCTGCCGATGCAATATCACCACGACACGCACTCAGCATGGTACACATCAGCAATGTGAGCATGAGCATATGAACGCGCATCGCATTTTGCTTTCCAAAAAAAACAGGGCAGTCGTTGCACTGCCCCGTCTGGTACCCCCGGGCCGACTTGAACGGCCGACCTGCGGTTTAGGAAACCGTCGCTCTATCCACTGAGCTACGAGGGCATATCTACGTTATGAATCATTATAACAACTCTTTATGGCACTGGTTGACACGCCAGGCAAAGATGTGTACCGCGCTGTGCCACAACCGTCTTCACAATTGGCGTCCCACAACGATAACATGGCAGCCCTGTCCGATCGTAGGCCTGAAAGTTATCCTGTTGTGTCCCTTTGGCACCATAACTATCGCGGTAATCGCGCAAGGTACTCCCACCGTTCGTCAAGGCTTGACGTAGCACTGTGCGAATCGACTGCAACACGAGCTCAACTTGCCCCAACGTCAGACGATTGGCAGGGGTAAGTGGGTGGATTTGTGAGCGCCAGAGCGATTCGTCCGCATAAATATTGCCGACACCAGCAATCACACTTTGGTCAAGTAGCACCGGCTTAATCGCTCGTTGTGTCTGTTGTAATCGCGCAAAAAATTGAACAGCCGTCAATGCCTCATCAAGTGGTTCGGGACCGTGCGCAGCATCCAGTTCAGCGAGTTGTCCTGGGTCCATCACATAGATACGCCCAAATTTACGTTGGTCGACAAAGCGAATTTCGCGCCCATCAGTCAAACCAAAAGCCACACGCTGCTGCGGAATATCCATATCCTCGCGCTGACACACGACAAACCGCCCTGTCATGCGCAGATGAGCTACAAATGTGTCGGCGCTTGAAAGTGACAACAAAATCCACTTGGCGCGGCGACGCCAACCAGTAATATCCACATTGGTCAGACGGGCGCCGATCACACTTGAGTCGTAACTGTCAATGATTCGGCCCCAGCTACAGCGCACGGTGCCATCAAATGTGGCCCCGACGACTTGTTCGCCGAGCGTACGCGCAGCCTGCTCTACCTCGGGGAGTTCGGGCATTACTCCACCTCATCCTCGTCCCACTCAAGGCGGGCAGTGCGCTGACGGAGCAGATGATCGGCAAGTACAAGTGCTACCATGGCCTCGGCAATCGGCACGAGACGTGGCAGGACTGTCGGGTCGTGGCGGCCGATAATCTCGATTTCACTCGGATTACCATCACGGTCAACAGTTTGTTGTGGACGCGCAATCGATGCAGGTGGTTTAGCAGCGATACGCATGGTAATCTCTTGGCCGGTGGTAATACCGCCGAGAATACCACCATGGTAATTGGTCGCAGTACCGATACTTCCGTCAGGATTACGCACAAATGCATCATTATGGTCGGATGCACGCATCGTCGCCACGTCAAAGCCTGCACCAAACTCAAGACCTTTGATGGCAGGAATGCTAAAGAGTGCTTTGGCCAAATCGGCTTGCATCTTGTCAAACACAGGCTCACCGAGACCAGCCGGCACGCCACGCGCCCGGATCTCGACGATACCACCGAGAGAGTCAAGATTTTTACGCGCTTCGTCAACAAGCGCAATCATCTGCTCTGCCACAACAGGATCGGGGCAACGCATGATGTTCTGCTCGATAGCCGTTTCGTCATGCGTTTGGGCAATCAAGTGCGCACATTGTTGCACCCACGCAATGACGGCAATACCATAGTGCGCAAGCAATTGTTTGGCAACGGCTCCCGCAGCGACGCGACCAATGGTCTCGCGCGCACTCGATCGACCACCACCGCGGTGATCACGAAAGCCAAATTTGGCATCCCAAGTGAAATCCGCATGCCCTGGACGATAGAGGTCTTTGATATTGCTGTAGTGTTGTGATTTGGCATCTTGATTAAACACGACCATTGCAATTGGAGTACCGGTCGTTCTGCCTTCAAACACACCAGACAAAATCTGCACCTGATCAGGTTCTTTGCGTTGTGAGGAGACTTTACTTTGGCCGACACGCCGACGATCAAGTTCGTGTTGGACAATATACTCATCGATTGCAATACCCGCTGGGCAGCCATCTAAAATACAGCCGACTGCAGGGCCATGTGACTCCCCAAAGGTAGTCACACGCAACATACTCCCGAATGAACTCCCTGCCATATCGCACCTCAATCATTACTGCCAACTCACTCATTATCAATGATACTGTTAATTTAAAATCCATGCAAAAAACAAAATAACAAAAAGATTACGACGTTATTTTGTTGTAATGCAATTAAAATTTATCCAATTTAATTACATTACTTTTTCCATTTTAATGCACTACAACACAAATTATCGCACAAATATTTAAATTATTTTCAGAATTATTCATGGATTCGTAATCAAGAATAATTCTGAAAAATATTGCATTTCTTTACAATAAATATACAGGCATATACAAGAATATTTCTTAGGAAAAAAACCAATGCGCTTATTGTCAACACAGACGCGTATTTTGATTGCGATTGTGATTGTCTGGCAGGTCATGACATCTGCATACACCATGTTGCAACCAGTAAGTGCGCATAAAATCATCATTCGAGCGACCGTTACACCGGTGCGATTCCTCAATACGACACCGACGCGTGTACAGCTCCGTACAATCACCCCATTACGCACATTGACACGAATTCCGATATACACCACAACGCCCAGCACACTACAGCGTGCTGGGGATGCGCGTACATCACCATCTGGTATCTACAGAATTAATTTTTCACAACCCATGGCTGATTCACCCGTACCAACCGACACAGAAACACCAACAGTAACCAATACTGCGATTGTGGTCAACTATGGATCAGAGCCATCGGGACCGACAGCAACAGCCGAAGCTGCCCTCGGCATTTTGTATATTACAACTACCCCTACGCCGACCGAAGCGCCTACTGATACGTCAACTCCAACCAGTACCCCAACGCCCACCGCGATAGTCAATACGCCGACTCAGACTCCAGTTCCCTTCTCAGAAAACACGCTTACCAATACCAATGCTTCCGTGTATGCGAATGGATCTCCTGGTATAGCAGATCCAATAAGTGGCAGAAGTGGTTGGTATTTTAAAAACGATACTTCAGGCAAAAAAATAAATTGGTATTTCTTTGATAGCGACATGATTAACCCATCTTCTATCATCCTTGCAGATTTTTCTGCGTTTGCAGTGGTTACGTTAGATACTACAACGAGTCGTCCATTTTTATCACTTTATTCGAAACCCACAGGCTCTGGAGACGTCCTTCCGGGATTTGCGAAATCTTCAAGAGTGTATACCTGGCCTCCTGCACATACACCAGTTGCAGGAACAAAGTATTTGATTTATTTTGGCCAAAATCCAAATATATACAATGAACTTGAACGTGTTCAATTGATCGCAGGAACCACCAATGGAACATTTGCCTCGAATGAAGAAGTGAGAACGGTTTCGTTGAGCACAGATTCTGGAGCATCTATCAACAGTGTTGAGCTACTCGCAGAAAGACTCGGAATTAACACCGATTTAGTGAAAACGACGATACAACTCGTAATTGCAACTCCTACAGCGACATTAACCACAACCGCCACTAGCACGCCAACAGTGACGCTCACACCTTCGAACACGCCAACCTCGACCCCAACCAACACGGCTATCGTAGTCAATTATGGGGCAGAACCCTCCGCACCAACGGCAACCGCTGATGCCGCTCTTGGTGTGCGCTATATCACGATCACCCCAATCCCAACAGACACCGCCACCCCAACCGATACCAGCACCCCAACATACACGCCGACCGACACAGCCACTCCAACCGATACCGCCACCCCGACCGATACCAGCACCCCAACATACACGCCGACGGACACCGCCACCCCAACCGATACCGCTACCCCGACATACACGCCGACCGACACCGCCACTCCAACCGACACCGCTACCCCAACATACACTCCAACCGACACCGCTACCCCGACATACACGCCGACCGACACCGCCACTCCAACCGACACCGTTACCCCAACATACACGCCGACCGATACCGCAACACCGACGGATACCGCTACCCCAACATACACCCCAACCGATACCGCCACCCCAACTGATACCGCCACCGCAACCAATACTCCTACGCCGA
>JBKCLM010000010.1:0-26912 GCA_046300655.1 Chloroflexota bacterium
GAGCTAATCGATGTGAGTCTGAATCGAGATGATATTGCTGGCCTGCGGAGAAATTCGTGGGTCAGCGTTTTTTTGGGGAAGTGAAAAGTGAAAAGTGAAAAGTGAAAAGTGAAAAGTGAAAAGTGAAAATCGGTGCCCAAGATGCAGAGGGGGTGACTGCTGTCACTGCGCATGCAATCGAATATCGCGACGGTAAAGTGAAAAGGGGCAGAGTGAAACAATGAGAGTTTGACAAAAAGGGCCAGGATGTTGATTTATGTGCAAACAGACGACAGATATGTTGATAAAAAGTGGTAGTATTTTAAGAGACAGCCACAACCAACAGAAAGTGAATGTAGCAATGGCGAAAAGTATTCAACTGAAGACTGCCATCCCTGGACCAAAGTCGCAGGAAATGGTCGCTCGACGTGAGGCAGCGGTGCCCAGCGGGTTGTACAAAGCACACCCTATTGCCATCGAAAAGGCGCATGGTGCGCTGGTGACTGATGTTGATGGCAATACGTTTATTGATTTTGTTGGTGGCATTGGCGTGCTTAATGCTGGCCATACCATGCCTGATGTTGTGAATGCCATTAGTGAGCAGGCCAATAAGTTAATCCACTTCTCTGCGTTGGTGGGCACATATGAATCATACGTTGCGTTGTGTGAGCGTTTGAACGAGGCTGTGCCGATTAGTGGTCCCTGTAAGACGATTCTTGCCAATAGTGGTGCTGAGGCCGTTGAGAATGCCGTCAAGATCGCCAAGGTAGCTACTGGTCGCTCGGCAGTGATAGCGTATGAGGGCGGTTACCATGGCCGCACATTGTTGACGTTATCATTGACGTCGAAGACATCTTTCAAGAAGAACCTAGGACCTTTCTTTGCTGATGTCTATCGTGCACCATATCCATACGAGTATCAGTGCCGCATGTGTAGCAATTCGTGTAGCGGCGCCTGTGCTGATCAACTCGAGAAGATGTTGCTCACGCATGTTGAACCGAGTCAGGTGGCTGCGATTATTATCGAGCCGGTGCAAGGCGAAGGTGGCTTTATTCCGGTGCCAGCAAGCTACATGAAGCGCTTGCGCGCCTTGTGCGATAAGCATGGAATTGTGCTGATTGCAGACGAGGTGCAGTGTGGTTTTGGTCGTACTGGTACGCTGTTTGCCATGGAGCAAATGGGCGTTGAGCCTGATATTATCGTGTCAGCTAAGTCAATAGCCGCAGGTATGCCGTTGGCTGCTGTTACGGGTCGTGCCGAGATTATGGACAAAGTGCATTTGGGTGGCATCGGTGGTACGTATGGTGGTAATCCTTTGGCGTGCGTCGCCGCACTTGAGGTGCTTAACCAGTTTCAGGATGGTGATCTTTTGGAGCGCTCAAAGGCGATTGGTGCCCAAATTCGCCAACGTGGTGCCACGTGGCAACAAAAGTACACCTGTATCGGTGATGTGCGCGGTCTAGGTGGCATGATTGCCATTGAGTTCGTCAAAAATCGCGATACACGAGAGCCCGATGCTGATGCGGTTGCGAAAGTAACTAATAATTGTTTGCAGCGCGGCGTGATTACAATGCGCGCAGGCTTGTACACCAACTGTGTGCGCCTGTTGATGCCGTTGGTAATCACCGATGAGCAACTGCAAGAGGGTCTCGATGTGATTGAATCAGCAATTGCGGCATTGTAAATGAGTGAGCACATGCAAGACGTGGTGATTATTCAGACGAGTATGCAGTATGCCGATGAAATCGAGGAACTGCAGCGACGCTGTTACCCGACGCTCGATCCATCGCATCTAATTCGGCGTGAGCATGTGGAGAGCCAAATCCGCATCTTTCCGGAGGGGCAGCATTTGGCCTTGATCGATGGGGTTCTCGTTGGGATGAGTTCGTCGTTGCGCCACAACATCGATTTTTCTGAGGCACAGCATTCATTTGACGAGATGATTGCTGGCGGATACATCACCAATCATAATCCGCATGGCGAATGGTTGTATGGTGCCGATATGAGTACCCATCCCGATTACCGTCGACGTGGGATTGCCTCAAAGTTGTATGATGCGCGCAAGGCGTTAATCAAGCGCTTGAACTTGCGCGGTATGGTCGGCGGTGGCATGGTGCCCGGGTATCGCTTTCATAAGCAAGAGATGTCACTCGAAACCTACGCTGCTAAGGTATCGGCAGGTGAATTGCACGATCCGACATTGACACCACAACTCAAAAACGGCTATGTGGTGCGTGGTGTAATCCACGAGTATTTGCATGATGAATTGCTTGGCAATGATGCGACGCTGATTGTGTGGGAGAATCCCGATTATCGGCCGTAGTTGAGGTCGTAATTAACGAAAGGAGATGTGTCGGTGCAGACATATCAAAACTATATCGGCGGCGAATGGGTTGCGCCGACCAATGGTAATTACAGCGAGATTCGTAATCCAGCGCAACTCGATGACACTGTTGGGCGTGCGCCATTGTCTGGACTTGTTGATCTCGAGCAGGCAATTGCCGCAGCTGCAGCTGCGTTCCCTGCGTGGGCCGGGCGTGCAGCACCGGAGCGCGGGCGAATTTTGCATAAAGTTGCTAATATTATCGAAGGTCAAATCGATGCTTGGGCCGCTGAGCTGACGCGTGAAGAGGGCAAGACTCGTACTGAAGCGCGGATGGAAGTCGTGCGCGCAGTTGAACTTTTCCGCTACTTTGCTGGCGAGGCGTGGCGTGTGGGTGGTGATGTGTTGCCTGCCGATACCCCCAATACACTCCTCTACAGCGTGCGCGTGCCACTTGGTGTTGTGGCGATTATTACCCCGTGGAATTTTCCTCTCTCCATTCCTGTGTGGAAAATGGCTCCAGCACTGGTCATGGGTAACACCGTGGTCATTAAGCCTGCCTCTGCTACCCCAATCATGGCGTTGCGTTTGATGGGGGCGCTCCACGAGGCTGGGCTCCCTGCGGGTGTGGTCAATTGTGTGACCGGGAGTGGTGGTTTGCTCGGTGATGCATTGATTACCGATGTACGCGTCAAAGCAGTATCGTTTACAGGTTCGTATGCGATTGGCCATGCCCTCTATCAAAAAACCGCCCCACGCTTGGTGCGAACACACCTCGAGATGGGAGGCAAGAACCCTGTCATTGTGGCTGCCGATGCTGATCTAGACAAAGCTGTCAATATCGTTGTCCGCGGAGGGTTTGGACTCACCGGTCAAGCCTGTACTGCTACTAGTCGGGTTATTGTCGATCGTGCCATCGCCAAAGAGTTCAGCGCACGCTTGGCTGCGGCTGCCCAAAAAATTGTCGTCGGTCCTGGATTGACTGATGGTGTACAGATGGGTCCGGCTGTGAGTGCGAGTCAGCGTGATATCGATCTGGCCTATGTGGAGATTGCCAACGAAGAAGGCGCCACTGTTGTCGCTGGTGGTACCGTCGCCGAGGGCAATGGCTACTTTGTGCGGCCGACGGTGATAACCGGTGTTCGCCCTGACATGCGCGTGGCTCAAGAGGAGGTCTTTGGGCCAGTTATTGGCATCATCGAAGTCGGCGATATTGCGGAGGCAATCGCTGTCTGTAACAACGTTGCATATGGGCTCTCTGCAACAATCGTGACCAATGATGTGCGTAACTCCATCCGTTTCGCTGAACAAGCTGAGGCTGGTATGCTCAAAGTTAATCAGCCGACGGCTGGTGTATCAATTCAAGCTCCTTTTGGGGGGTTTAAGCAGAGTGGATCTGGGATGTTCCGTGAAATGGGTAAAGGCGCTGTGGAATTCTTCACACAACAAAAAACTATCTACATCGACGGCCAATAGATTTTGATTAGATTCGGTGCACCATTAATTTAGTGTTTATGGTGCACCTGTTTTTTTATTTTGTTAAATATATATTTAATTATTATTGTTCAATTTGTTTGATGTGTTTTCGATTTTGAGAGTGTTCATTTAATGGTTACATTTTTGTAATGAATTGAGTAAGTATATCCTTTTCTGGTGCGATTTAATCGCTGAACATCATTATCGCTTGAATGTATGTTGTGATTATTTTCGTGGTATTTCACGAGTTTACAGAAATGTATTTGTTGAAAATCACAAAAAATTTCTGTAAATTGTATTTCGATATCGTAATATTATATTAAAAATTTGATAAGCTATAAATATTCAACGATAGATAAGTGTATACTTGACATTAAATCATGAGTAGTATATACATGATATGGGGATTCGTGATTCTGATGCAGAGGACAGTAGGATGCAAAAGACTGATTTCGTAAAGGCCGTGGCTGAGAAGGCCAAGATGTCACAGAAAGACACCAAAGAGATTATCGATGCAGCACTCGAAGTGATTGCTGATCAGCTCAAGGCTGGTGACAAGGTAACGTTGACTGGTTTTGGTACGTTCGAGGTGCGTCAGCGCCAAGCACGTGAGGGTGTTAACCCACAGACCGGCAAGAAGATTAGCATTCCAGCAACCAAGACTCCAGGGTTCAGCGCCAGCAGCACCTTGAAGGCTCGCGTTAAGTAAGAACTATCGCAAAGCACCCGTGCCTGCATATGCAGGCACGGGTGCTTTGTCGTTAATTGATACCGATTATGGTGTGGCTTTTTGGTTGAGATATTCGCGCAAACCAGCGTAGACATCAAGTGCTGATTGCGGATATCCAGATTGTTGCGCAAGAGTAAACAGTCGTTCTGAGGCGCGGTAGGCTTCGGCATATTGCATTGCCGTACTAAGCACGAGGGTATAGTTTTGCTGAGCTTCGATGTTATTTGGTTGCAACTCAGTTAATTGTGCGAACGCACGTATTGCATCATCGTTATCATTGATGCGAGATGAGATTAGCCCCATCACTGCTAGGATCACCGTGTCATCTGCTGGGCGTACACGTGCGTATACATCACGCAAATTACGTAAGAAAGGATGCGAGGCCGTATTAGGTGCATGTTGGCTGATAATCGTGGTGATTTGATTATCTAGTGCCCGAGGGTTGAGCGTAAGCGCTTGATCATAAAAGCGTAGTGCAGTTTGATAGTCGCCCTTGGCAAGCGCTAGGTCGCCTAACCGTACAGTGGTATTGCGGTAGCGTTGATCGCGTTGCTGCGACTGCTTGAGCAGATCTTCTGCACGATTCAGTAACGAGTTTGCTTTGACACTATCAGTTTCACGAATTGCATTTGCGTAGCTGATCAGTGATCCTGCATATTCGTTGATGATTGATACATCGTTCGGTGCGACTTGAACACTTTGCGAAAACCAGTTCGTTGCAGTCTCAAGTAATGCAGGATCTTGTTCGATGCGATTAAACCAGAACAAATAGAGCCGTGCTAAGTTTGCGGAATGATCCTTGTTGCGCGGATAGAGTTGATTTGCACGGAGAAGTGACTCTTCGGCGTAGCGTGTGATGTCGCGCGCTGACAATGGTGCCATAAATTGTTTCAGGTCTCGAGGATCTTGTTGTATCAGCAATCCACGAAAATCGACGACGTGCGTTGACTCAAGTGCGTTGTTCTGACGTCGGCGTGAATCGGCGATGTTTAATAATGATCTGCCAATATTAAGATAGTAGTAGTCTTGAGAGGGAGACAATGTTGCTGCAGAGAGGTAGTGTGCAAGTGCAATTATTTGCTGATCGCTGTTGTTCGTCGCAATCGCACTACTGTTATATGTTTGACCTTGTTGAAATCGCATGTCTGCATACATGTTGTTTATATTACTTGACCACGCCACACCTACACCGATAGCGACGATTGCAATATACCCAAGCATGACTGGAAGTGGTGATTCTGTGTGGACGATAGCGGGTGTCACTTTGGCACGGATCGATTTATTGCCTTTGGCTGACTGCACGGGTGCAGGCGTTGGTGTCGTTTCATTTGTATGCTGTTGAGGGAGAGGATTATGCAGATAGATGATAAGCGCAATCGCAATCCATTGAAGCATCAGGGAATTAACAACAGGAATTCCAGTTAGGCCTTCAACTAGGTGTGATGCCAACAGGCTGATGATGGCAATCAGGAGAAGATCATCAGCTGATTGTGCTGATTTACCTAATTGAACCCAGGCTATACGCAAAGCGAGGCTGATGACGGCAAGATAACTCAATAACCCAAGTATGCCTTTGTTCACGAGCTCATCAAGAAACGCTTGGTGTGAACGATCAGGTGTTGCAGACCGTGACTCGATATTGGCAAGCGAGGGTGGATAAAATGGTGTGTAGGCTGCAAACATGCTTTCGGGCCCCCAACCGATAATCGTGCGGATTGGGTTCGATAAAATTAAGCCGACAGCGCCCGACCCATATTGGTCACCAAACCAGATTTTCATACGGACATCGCCGGTTGTGCCGGGGCTAATGTCAAATAACTTGCCCATGCGCCCGATATACGGCATCTCACGAAATTGTCGGAGTGCCGGAACATCAGCAAAATTAAATACGAGCAAAAAACCAAACAGCGAGACAAACCCTACCATCGTTACAATTAAGATGCGTTTGGCTGTGGTGGCGTAATGTGGGTTGGTGCGAATCTGATGCACGGCAAATAGCACAAAAAATAGAAATAGACCTACTGCCCCACCTATCCATGGGCCACGACTTTGTGAGAGGATGATGGTGACCCAATTGGCAATAGCAAGACAGGCACTTGCAGCCGCAATGGCATATGCTTGTGTTTTGAGCGTATTGATTGCATAAGGTGCTTTGATATAGGCGGTAACACCAATCCATGCGAAGAGTGTGGCTGTCCACAGCCACCAGTTCCAATTAGCCCCAAAGCGCGTGAGATCTGGTTGCATTAGTGATTCTGATGCACTGATGCCGATGATTTGGCAAATGGTCGTGTATAGCGTGATAACTACTGCAGGAGTAACCCAGACTGGATTGAATCGAGGTTGTTGATGGAGCGTTGCTGTAATTAGTAGTGCAACGCTAAATCCACTGATGATCGCACTCGGATAAATCCACCAGTACATAGTGTCAATTGAGCGAATGACGCCACTCATCTGCATCCCACCAAAGATGACGGCTACGACAGCACCAATGTTAAACATGTGCCCGGATAACCACAGCCAACTTTTTGGGTGTTCCTCGGCTGGTTGTGTGCGTGCAATTTGCCAATGATGAATTGCATGGGCTAATGCAAACGGCACGACGAGTATCAAGTAGGCTGCGATAAAAATGGAGTTTCCCGAGGTTGATGCAACCCGTGTGATGACATCGCCTTTCCACGGGAGTGGATCCATCTCGAAGTGCTGCACATACCCGTAGAGCGTTGGTACGATGCTCCCGAGTAGAATCATGCTCACCACGCGCCATACCTGCGCGCGATGAGTGATGTAGCGAAGCATGATGAGCGCGAGCACGACGTAGCTGATGTTTGTGTATGTACCTTGTAGTCGTTGGTACGATCCCCAAAATGAAACCTCAGGTACAATTGACGTTATCGTACTCAGTACAAAAATACCGCAATAACTCATGATGGCAATCATAAGCGGGTAGTTCTTGTAATGTTGCCACCACATGCGTGGTGGTGTGGGGTGTGTGCGTCGTGATTCAATGATATTAATAACCACAAATGTGGATAAAACAAACACGATAAAACGAAACGCGAGCGCTTTATCTGGTTCGAAGTGACGCGACGATAGCAGATTAAAAAAACTTGGAATACAAAAGATGGCAGCAAGCCAGCCAAATTCGATAATGGATGTGCTCCAGCGCATAACTGGCGAGGTGGATTGCTGCATGGGTGTTCCTTTGATTCAAAACGCTGATACGACTGACGTCTAGGCTTGCTTGATCGTTTGTGCGCGTGACAACATATCCTGTGCAACAGATCGGCTCTGGTCGCTAATTGGATGGCCGTCAAGCATGGCTGCTAACTCATCGACACGCGATTGTGGATTAAGCTCAATGACACGGGTGAGTGTGCGCATCTCATTGACGTCTTTGCTGATTGCAAAATGTTGATCGCCAAAAGAGGCAACTTGAGCGAGGTGTGAGATACATAGCACTTGATGAGTGCGACTGATTTGCCAGAGTTTCTCGCCGACTACGAGACCAGCTCGGCCACCTACACCTGTATCAATCTCGTCGAAGACGACTGTGCCAACGATTTCAACTTGAGACAAGATTGATTTGATGGCCAAGAAAAGGCGAGACCCCTCACCACCAGATGCGATTTTGGCGAGCGGCTTAAGGTCTTCACCGGGATTTGGCGAGAGCAAGAACTCAATTTTGTCGGCACCTGATTTGTCACACTGGACATATGATGGAGACGCATCATCTGCACTCCATGGAATGCCGTCGAGTGCGCTACTCGCAACGTGCTGTTGCTGTACGACAAAACGTACATGAGGCATGGCCAAATCTTTGGCTGATAGTTGAACGGCGTGCGCAAGGCGTTGGGCGGCATCGTGACGTTTGAGCGAGAGATCTTGAGCCAAGGATGATACGTGATTGCGCAAGATTTCGACTTGGTGTTGCAGTTGCGCGAGCGACACGTCGCTATGCTCAAGTTGATCAATCTCCTCGTTGGCCTGTTGGGCCTGCGCAATAAGCTCAGCTACAGATAGGCGATACTTGCGTTGAATATCACGAATGACGGTAATTCGATCCTCAATATGTTCAATACGTTGTGGATCAAAATCAACGCTATCTCGATAGCCACGAACGGTGCGCAAGAGTTCCTCGAGTGCAAACTGCACCTCAGTGCTCTGGTCGAGAATTGGTTGGATTGAGCTATCAAAGCGATGAAGATCAGCAAGTGCTTGATTAAGCAATGCGCTTGTTTCGACCAGCGCACGACCGCGACGTTCGTCACCATTCAAGTAGTTATACGCTTGGGTAATGAGTTCAGTGATGCGTGCACCGTTTTGAAAGCGAGAGCGCTCCTGGAGGAGTTCCTCCTCCTCGCCAATACGGAGTTTTGCTGCAGACACATCATCAAGAATTTGGCGCAACTCTTGGATGCGTTGGTCGCGACGTTTTGATGCCTGAGTAAGATCTGCTAGTTGTTGTTGTACTTGTTTGAGCTGTTGTACTTGCTCACCTAAATGGGTGCGTAACGCACCGAGTTGTCCAAAGCGATCAAGCATGTCAAGGTGTGTTTTGCTATTAAAAATAGCCATCCCATCATGTTGACCTTGGATATCAATCAGTGCTGAGCCTATCTCGCGAAGAACAGTGGTATTGACAGCACGGCCATTGATACGACTGATACTGCGCCCTGTATCGCGATTAATCTCGCGCATGATGATGATGCTTGCTTCGTCATCTTCGTCGATGAGACCTTGTGCATCAAGCAGTTCATGGATATGTGTTGCATTAGGTGCATAAAAAACACCTTCGATGCGCGCTTTGTCGGCACCACTGCGAATATAACTCGCATCGAAACGATCGCCACGAAGCATGCCCAGGGCGTCGATGATAATAGACTTACCGGCGCCTGTCTCACCGCTCAGCACAGTAAAACCTGGTTGGAGACGCAAGGTAATCTGTTCTATGATGGCAAAGTTGGAAATGCTTAGTTCATGTAACATACCAACCTCAATGGTAGATGTAGAAAGAGAAAAACGTATGAACGCATGATACTAATGACTGAGTAAATCAAGAAACTCTTGGAGTTTCTCTTGAGAATGAAAGACGAAGGTCAACCGTACATCTTTGGGTGTACGTTGAAGTTGTACAGGAGTGCCAATATGTTGTTCAAGTTGACGCGCAATCGCTTGATCTTCAACCTGGACGTCATTCGGTTGAGTTGCATCAACAGTGGGCTTTTTGCGCGATGGTGTTCCAGATGACGTGGTAGTTGTTGTCGCTGGTCGTGATCCGGTACGTATTTCAACGAGGTACGACTGCGCACTCGCATAACTCGAATGAGGGATGTCGCTAACCTGCTCTGCCTCGCGTACGGTCATGCCTTCGTTCACTATCAAGTTGAGTAACAACGATTGCGATTGAGCATCCTCAAATTTAAGCAACGTTCTGCCGTGTCCAGCCGTGATTTGGCCAGCGCGTAGCGCTGATTGGGCTGGCTCTATCAAGCGTAATAGTCGTCGTGTATTAGTAATTTGGACGCGGCTTGTGCGGCCCATGCGCTTTGCAATTTGCTCATCACTTAATTGGAACTCATCCTTGAGCGCCTGATAGGCCAAGGCTTCTTCAATAGGATTGAGATCAGCTCGTTGGATGTTCTCGATAATGGCGATCTCGAGCATTTCTTGCGGGGTGCTTTCGCGGATAACTACAGGCACCACCGCAAGACCAGCACTCATTGCTGCGCGTAATCGACGCTCACCGGCAATCAACTCGTATCCTCCACTGGGGATGCGTGTAACTAGCAGTGGTTGAATAATGCCATGTTCTTTGATTGATGCCGCAAGATCTGTGATTGCTGTTTCGTCAAATGTTTTGCGGGGCTGATACCGATTTGGGCGAACGTCCCCAATGGGTACATCACGTACGGCACTGGCGTTTGCATTATCATCTAGTGAGTTATTGGGTAGTAATGCATCGAGACCACTTCCTAAACCGCCTTTACGCTTACTCATCGTGGTCCTCCTACCATATTTAATCGTTGTAATAAATCGTCGGCTACTCGTTGATAGGCCAGTGTGGCACGACCTTCTGGATCATATTCATACAACAACTGACCGTAACTCGGTGCTTCACTCGCACGAACACTGCGAGGAATCGGCACACTACAGATATGTACAGGAAAAAACTTGCGCACTTCATCGACAACCTGTTGCGCTAAGTTTGTTCGGCCATCGTACATCGTCATGACTACGCCTAAAATTGAGAGGCGCGGATTTAAACTACCATGGACACGATCGATAATTGCCTTCAGCTGAGCTAACCCCTCTAGGGCAAGATACTCACACTGTAAAGGAATACACACAGTGTTTGCCGCAGCAAGGGCATTGACAGAGACAAATCCGAGGGCTGGTGGACAGTCCAACATAATGATGTCGTAATGTTGTCGAATGGGCTCAATCATTGACGCTAAGCGGAATTCGCGTTGTTCAACATTGACTAACTCGACTTGCACACCGGATAGCCGCTCACTGGCAGGAATAATGTCAAGGTTTGGTCTTCGTGTTGATTGGATCGTTTGATGGACGGGAGTTATACCCATCATTAGCTCATAGGTAGAATGCTCTAGATTGCGTTTTGAAATACCCAAGCTTGTTGATGCGTTCCCTTGCGCATCACAATCAATCAACAATACGCGTAGATTGCGTTTGGCAAATTCACCGCTTAAGTTGACTGCCGTGGTGGTTTTGCCAACACCACCTTTTTGATTGATACAGGCAATCACAATACCTGGGCGCGGAGCGGTAAGTGGTTGGTGTAATACTGTCACGTATAGACTCCTATGTACTACCAAAAGCGATGCCGATGGAATCGGTCTCTATCCTATTACCGTCTGAGTGACGCAAAAAGGTACGCGATGCTGGGCGAAGTTTTTGTGTCTTTGCGAATATACTTACCTTTCGAATTGTACTATATTTCGACGTTGCTTTGATTACATATGACTATCGAATGTTTCACGTGAAACATTATTACATAGATCATCAGTACTGATGGACTGAATAAATAGGTGATTTGTTACAGCATGATTGTTTCACGTGAAACAATTATTGTACAAAATAGTTGTTATTACCGTATTTATTGCAGAGGTTGGATTTGGTCGCAGAGTATAAATCTACGTGCAAAAGATTTCACACGCGAAAAGAACATACAACTGCGAGGGGAAGACTATTTCAAAAAATGTTTCACGTGAAACAACCTGAGTATAAAGAAAGAGGATAAAGATTTTGATGAAACGGGGGTACAACAACATGTTTCACGTGAAACAATCTGATAAAAACAAACGTAAGTAATGTTTGTTGATGTGAAACTATATACGAATAAAAAAGTAAATAACAATCGTGTAAAATACAATGAGAGCCCCCAGTAGTAGAGAGAATCTCATGCAAGTAGCGTTATTCATCACATGTTTCAACGACACCCTGTTTCCTAATACAGGTAAGGCTGTAGTCGAAATCCTAGAGCGAGTAGGCGTACAGGTTGCTTTCCCTGAAGAGCAGACATGTTGTGGTCAGATGCACTTTAATACTGGTTATCAACAGGCTGCAATGCCATTGATTCGGCGATTTGTCGAAGTGTTCTCGAAGTACGAGGCGATCGTATCGCCATCGGCCTCGTGTGTTGGTATGGTACGAGAGATGTATCGATATGCTGCTGAGGTGCAACAGGATACAAAGCTTGCACAAGAGGTTGAATTACTCGCTAGTCGGGTCTACGAGTTTTCTGAATTCATGGTTGGGAAACTGTCAATTACGGATGTTGGTGCGTACTATCCACATCGTGTCACATACCATCCAACATGTCATTCACTGCGTGGTATTCGAGTAGGAGATGCGCCAGAGCGCTTGTTACAATCGGTGCGCGGTATTGACTATGTGCCGCTGGTTGGTGCCACAGAATGTTGTGGTTTTGGTGGAACATTTGCAGTCAAAAACGCTGATACATCCATGGCAATGTTGAGCGATAAGTTACGCCATATTTTAGATACGCGTGCTGAGGTATGTGTTGCCGCGGATAACTCGTGCTTGATGCATATTGGCGGTGCACTCCATCGCCAGCGGACGGGTGTACGTATAGCACACTTGGCCGAGATTTTGGTTGCACAGGAGTAGTATATGAAACCTGATTCAGTGATTATTGAGCTTTCGCCACGATTTGAGGTAGGTGCAAAGAAAGCGCTACAGAATACGCAATTGCGTCGAAACATGGGCAAAGCTACCCAGACGATTCGTGCAAAACGCGCTGCTGTTGTTGATGAAAAGTCTGACTGGCAGGAACTGCGTGAATCTGGTTGGCAGATTAAGGCCGATGTGATGGCTCATTTAGACACCTACTTGGTACAACTCGAAGCAGCAGTGATTGCGGCTGGTGGTGTGGTGCATTGGGCACGAGATGCCAGTGAGGCGAATAAGATTGTGACTGAATTGATTCGTCAGACTGGATCTCGTGAAATTATCAAAGTCAAGTCATTGACTACTGATGAGATTCGCCTGAATGAACACCTAGAATCTGTAGGAATAACGGCGATAGAGACAGACCTAGCGGAGTTGATTATTCAGCTTGCCAACGAAAAGTCGTCGCATATTTTGGTGCCTGCTATTCACAAAAATCGATCAGAGATTCGTGCACTCTTTCAAAAGGCGATGAATTTGCCTGATTTGACCGATGAACCCAAGGAATTAGCAGCTGCTGCACGGCGCTATCTCCGGGAAAAGTTCATGTCAGTCAAGGTTGCGACTAGTGGTGCAAACTTTGCTATTGCCGAGACTGGTAGCGTGTGTGTGGTTGAGTCCGAAGGTAATGGGCGCATGTGTTTGACAATGCCAGATGTGTTGATCACTGTGATGGGTATCGAAAAAATTCTGCCCAAGTGGCAGGATCTTGGTGTGTTTATGCAGTTGTTGCCACGCTCGTCCACTGGTGAGCGGATGAATCCTTATACATCGATTTGGACAGGCGTAACACCAGGTGACGGGCCTCAGCAGTTTCATTTGGTGCTGCTTGATAATGGTCGTTCATCGGTATTGGCTGATGCAGTCGGTCGTCAGACGCTCCATTGCATACGATGTAGTGCATGTATCAATATTTGTCCTGTGTATGAGCGCACAGGAGGACATGCATACGGATCGGTATATCCTGGGCCAATTGGCGCTATCTTGACACCGCAACTTGTTGGCGCAGAGCATGCATCGTCGCTACCGTACGCATCATCACTATGCGGTGCGTGTTATGATGTGTGTCCGGTCAAAATCAACATTCCCGAAGTATTAGTTCATTTACGTGGCCAAGTAGTGACTGCGAAGCAACAGACTATTGCTGGCAAGTTTGATGGCGAAGCGTTAGGAATGCAGGCATTGGCTACCATATTTGGTAATCGCCATGCATACGAAGCAGCACAGGCAGCTGGCCGGTTAGCACAATGGCCTTTTGTCAACGATGGATATATTGAGCAAGGCCCTGGACCGCTTCAGGGGTGGACCGCCATGCGCGATTTAGGAGCAATTCCTGATCAAACGTTCCGTAACTGGTGGCGAGAAAGGCAAAAAAATGAGCAATAGTCGTGATGCCATGCTTCAACGTATCCGTCACGCGGTCACAAGTGGAACTCGACACTATCAGCATCCAAGTGAATCAGCTGCATATGAAGAGTTCGACCAACTTGATGAAAATCGTCGCATTGAACAGTTTGCTCATCGCGTTGAGGAATACAAGGCATGGGTTGGTGAATGTAACACGCACGAAGTATCACACGTGATTAGACAACGTATCGTACACCACGGGTATCAATCGATGGTGATACCATATGACTTTGCGCACGATTGGCGCCCGATTGATGTGGCGCTTATTGAAGATAATCAATTATCGCCCACACAAATTGCATCGAGTGATGGTGTAATAAGTACGTGCGCCCTAGGGATTGCCCAAACAGGAACTATCGTTCTAGATGGTGGAGTGGGGCAAGGGCGGCGCATGTTAACGCTTCTGCCTGATTATCACTGCTGTGTAGTGCCAGCGTCGTTGGTAGTTGGAACGGTGCCAGAGGCATTTGCACGACTTGGCGCGGTGATTCAAGCACGACGTGCTCCAATGACCTTTATCTCGGGTCCATCAGCGACATCTGATATCGAACTAAATCGTGTTGAGGGAGTGCATGGCCCGCGTACGCTTGAGGTCATCATCGTGCGTAATGCATGATGATCATGTGTGGTACTAGGATCGTGTTGAGGGATACATGGCCCGCATACGCTTGAGGTCATTATCGTGTGTAATGCATGGTACTGGATTTGGTGGCACTCATAGTGTGCCACCATTTTGGCATACGCAAATAACACTGGCATCAATAACTGTACGTCAGCTGATGAAGTGAGGCATGAATTGTCGGGTGTTATCAAGGTGGATGTCGAAACGTTACGGGGCTGGTAGGATTTCGATTGTGAGTGTCATTTCGTGATGTTTTGGCCCACAATATTCGCTACACAGTGCAACATATATCCCTGGTTGATCAAACGAATAGGTAACGCGTGATATGGTGCCAGGTGATGCATACTGAGGATCAAAGCCACTAATCTGAATAGTATGCATAACATCCATGCTCGTGGCAACGATTTGAAGAGTACTTCCAGCTGGTAGTTGAATGAACGCTGGGGTATCACGGTGCTGACCAATATCGAAGACCCACTGTTTTGCGACGACGCGGAGCAGATAGGATGAGTCATCAACATTGTAGAGACCAAGATTGCGAAATTCGCTCAAATTCAGGCGCATCGGATCAACGACATCGTTTGTCGGTGGGGTGCGCACCAGTTGTACCGCCCAAAACGCCCCCAGTAATGTTAGGACGAATCCCAATAGAAGACTGAAGACGATTTGGCGCGGCGAAAGTTTCATAGGGAATTAGAAGAAACGCTTTGCAATGCCCAAAATGCCCTGCTTCCACGGCACACGGTGTGATACACCGCTCGCATTCGCAAAGGTGTTGAGGTTTGCTACATACCAATGGTAGTTGCGGATCAAGGCTTGTTTATTTGAGAACAGTGGTTTGTAGCCGAGCTGTTTCTCCGCTTTTTCGATAGATACAAACGAGTCTGTTACTGCTGTTTCGTAGACCCATTTGTAGAGCGGTGAAAGCTTAAGGGCCTCAAGGAATCGCAACGTCCAAATGACTGGTGCAGCCGGGAGTGGCGCAATTTTCTTACCGAAGCCGGCTTCGTCGAGGACGGCTTGATAATCCTCGCGCATGGTGGTGAACTCTTTGGCGCCCACATTGAATGTGTCATTGACGGTGGCGTCGTCGAGTGTGGCGCACAAATAAATCGCTTGGCACAAATCTTCGACATCCAAGAACTGATAACGGTTATTGCCGCTGCCGATCATGGGGAATCCATGGCCATCTTTAGCCCAGTCATATAACAAGGCAAAAACGCCGAGACGCTCAGGACCAACAAATGATTTGGGGCGTAAAATCGGTACAATCATGCCGTTTGCCCGATATGATTCACAGATGCGCTCGGCTTCAACTTTGGCTTCGCCATATGGACCAACACCGACGAGTTGATCGTTCTCAAATAATGGGTGATGGTCGGGTATGCCATATACGGCAGTGGATGAAATGTGGATGACACGTTTGATACTACGGCGTTTAGCAGCCTCGAGGACGTTGCGTGTCCCATCAAGATCGGTCGTGCGGATGTCGTCAGGGCTATATAGTGGGAGCGCGGCGGCGGTATGAACCACCAAATCACAACCATCCATCGCACGATAGAGGGCATCAACATCACGAATATCGCCAGTAACTTCGTGAATCTGATTGCGCTCTGGGTAGTCAAATGGCGCAATATCATACGAGACAACCTGATGCCCGCGGGTTAATAAGTAGCGAGTCAAGTTGATTCCCAAAAAACCAGCGCCGCCGGTGATGAATACTCGTTGTGGTTGCATACATTCCTCTGTTGTGCACCGTGTGGCTAATCCACAAGAAGGTGTTATTTGTCCACATATGTGGATAATTTATCCACTGTAATCCAGTAATCGTTGGCGAAGACGTTCGATTTGGGCATCAACGGCAGCCAAGTTATCGCGTTCGCGCTGGACGATATGAGTTGGCGCTTTATCCACAAACGAACTATCGGCGAGGCGGGTACGGCGGCGGTCGGCATCTTGTTGTGCGTTATCGAGTTCTTTGGATAAACGTTGGCGCTCAGCATTAAGATCAATCATGCCAGCTAACGGCACAAGGATTTCGACGGCACCAATGACCACAGTGGCTGCCGCTTTAGGACGCTGTGATAATGCTGGCACAAACGAAAGTTCATCAATGTTGATGCGGGCCAAGCGCGCTAACAACGCACGTTGACCGTCAAGCAGTTCGTGTTGAGCAGAGACGACTGTCGCACTGACCAACTTGGCTGGCTCGACTTTGTACTCGGCGCGAATATTACGAATGCCCACAATAATATCGCGCAGTTGATCGATGGCTTGCTCGGCTTCGGGGTCAAGGAGTGCGGCATCTGGTTGTGGGTACTGGGCAAACATGATTGATTCGGCCTGCATATCGTGCGTAGCGCGGCCGGTCAGGTATTGCCAGGCCTCTTCGGTGACAAATGGCATGAACGGGTGGAGTAGGCGCAGTGAACCCTCGAGGACCGTATAGAGGACCTCACGGGTGAAGAGCTGACGTCGCTCATCGCCCTCGAGTTGCGCCTTGGCCATTTCGACGTACCAGTCGGCAAATTCGCTCCAGATGAACTCTTGAATTTGGCGGCCGGCCTCGCCATAGTTGTAGCCACGCATCAAGCGATCGACGTCACTGACGAGGCGCTGATAGCGCGACATAATCCAGCGATCGGCGACGGTGTATGGATAATTGAGCAAGCAGTGACCGGTGACAATTGCCGAGTTATCTGGCTTCCAATCGCCGAATCGACCAAGCACAAAGCGCGTCACGTTCCATAATTTGTTGGCAAAATTACGCCCTGACTCGATGCGTTCTGGGTTGAGGTTGAGGTCTTGACCGGGAGCGCTACTTGTCGCAAGGGTGTAGCGCAGGGCGTCGGTACCAAATTGGGCCATGACATCAAGTGGATTGACCACGTTGCCGTAGGTCTTGCTCATTTTACGGCCGTCTTTGTCGCGTACTAATCCATGCAAGTAGATAGTATGGAACGGCGCTTGGCCGGTCAAGTAGCAACCGAGCATCATCATGCGGGCCACCCAGAAGAAAAGAATGTCGTAGCCGGTCTCCATTACGCTGGTCGGGTAATAGCGTGCCAAGTCTTCGGTGTTATCGGGCCAGCCGAGGGTAGAGAACGGCCACAAACCGCTGGAGAACCACGTATCGAGCACATCGGGGTCTTGGGTGATGCCGGGGCCGGTTGGCTCAGGGTCGTCGGGACCAGGTACAATCATCTGACCGTCGGCGGTATACCAGACGGGGATGCGGTGCCCCCACCAGAGCTGGCGACTGATACACCAGTCTTGGATGTTTTCGAGCCAATGAAAGTAGACGCGCTCGAAGTTGTCGGGCACGATACGCGTTGTGCCGTTGCGTACGGCCTCGAGAGCTAAGTCAGCCAGTGGCTGCATGCGCACGAACCACTGTTCGCTCAGAAGGGGTTCGATGACCTCGCCGCCACGTTGGCTGATGCCGACCGACATGCGATGGGGCAATGTGGCAACCAACAATCCTTCGGTTTGGAGGTCGGCCAATACTTGTTTGCGAGCGGCGAAGCGCTCCATGCCGGCATACGGGCCAGCGTGATCATTGAGTGTCGCATCGCGATACATGATATTGACCATTGGCAGCCCTTGGCGTTGAGCTACGGCATAGTCGTTGTGATCGTGGGCTGGAGTGATTTTGACGGCACCGGTACCAAAGGCGGGATCAGCGTGCTCGTCGGCCACAATCGGGATAAGGCGATTGACCGCTGGGAGCACGACAGACTTACCAATGAGGTGCTTGTAGCGCTCATCCTCTGGGTTGACCGCCACGGCCACGTCACCCATCAACGTCTCGGGGCGGGTGGTAGCCACGGTGATGTACTCAGTGGCGGGTTGTGACCAAGCGCCACTGCCCCACTGACCGGCAATCCAGTTGTTGGCAATCGGGTAGCGGATATGCCACATATTGACGTCGCGCTCTTCGTGTTCGACCTCAAGGTCTGACACGGCAGTTTGTAAATTGGGTGACCAATTGACCAGACGTGTGCCTTTGTAAATCAAGCCGTCGTCGTAGAGCTTTTTGAAGGCGGCACGAACTGCGCGTGACAAATCGGGATCAAGCGTGAAGTGCTCGCGTGACCAGTCACACGAGGCGCCGAGGCGACGGAGTTGTTGGGTGATTTTGCCACCGAATTCGGCTTTCCAATCCCAGGTACGACGCAAAAACTCATCACGGCCAACTGCAACACGACTCGTGCCCTCACGCATTAATAAGCGCTCGACTTGGAGCTGTGTGGCAATACCGGCATGATCGGTGCCAGGGACCCACAGGGTGGGGTGGCCGCACATGCGTTGCCAGCGGATGATGACATCCTCAAGGGTGACGAACATGGCATGACCCATGTGCAGTTCGCCGGTCACGTTGGGTGGTGGCATTGAAACCACAAAAGGGGCTTTTTCGGTGTTGTAGCGTGGTTGGAAGAGTTGTTGAGACTCCCACCAGTGATAAAGCCGTTCTTCGACTTGTTGTGGGTCGTAGGCCTTAGCCATCTCGTTTGGCCGATTAAACGATGCCGTCATGAATCACCTATATGCATATGGTAGTTACTTGTCATTATATGTGAAATCTGCAACATAGTGCATGATGGTTCTTTGGAACGATGTACGTATCTGTCTTTAGAGCGCTTGAGAGAGGGTAGTAACAATCAAACCCTGCGCTGCAAGTGCGTCAAGAATGCGCGGGAGAGCCTCAGCAGTGGTTGCGTTACCACAATGTGCCAGCAGAATGGCACCATTGCGTTTGTCGGGCGCGAGCGTGTTGGTGAGGCGATCTACCAAAAAGTCAGCACTTTTGGGGTCACCTACAGAGTCGAGACTGTCGAGTGTCCAAAAAATTGGTAGGTAGCCATTGGCGATGACAACCCGCAATACGCGTTCGTCATATGCACCATACGGAGGACGAAAATAGGGCGCAGGGCGCGTGCCAGTGACGGCATAGAGTCGGTCCGACATCGTTTGAAGTTCAAGCAACATGCCGTTTTCGTCAAGCCCTCGAAAATCAGGGTGACTGGTTGAGTGATTGCCTACTTCGTGGCCATCAGCCACAATCCGCTTGGTGAGATCAGGATTGCGTTCAATCCAATCACCAGTCAAAAAAAAGGTGATTTTGATGTTGCGCTCCGCCAAGATGTCAAGCATAGCTCCCGTCGGCGCACTATCCGCGCCGGCATCCAATGTCAATGCAATAGCAGGACGATTTGCGCCACGTTGGACGATGATTGGTTGGCTTTGGAGGGTGCTTGTCGCTGGGTCGATTTGTGGGATGATGAGCGGACGTTGCAGGTAAATATCGCTGTTGAGTCGGTTGTAGTCACGTATTAATTCAGGTAAAGAGCCTGACGCTTGCGCAATACCCTCGAGTGTATCACCCTCTTTCACCCGATAGGCGATGAATGTTTGTGGTTGAGGGAGAGGCGTATTTGTCGGTAGTGGAGGCGTCTCGGTGGCAATCGCTGTTTGGGTTGGGACCACCGTCTCAGGTGTTGTACTTGCTACTGATGTATCAGGTGTGATTGGTTGCACAGTACTGGGCAGTGGTGATGGGGCAACAGAGGTTGTGGTGGGCTCGATAGTTGATTGTTGACTAAGCCGCCAGACGCGTTCGCCGGCGGCTCCTACGACCACAATCGTGAGTGTGACTAATATGATGAACGGCCATGAAGATTTCATGCCCGATCCTTGAGATGCGTATTAAGCATATTCATGAACTGCGTGTAGTGTTCGGCACTGCTAAATGAGCGCCGTGGAATTGAGATATACGCCCAGTTGCCGTACACCAAGATGCAATACAGACGATTCTCAACTATGCTACGAAACTGGCTGAAGGCCAGTGTGCGGGTCGCATCGCCTGATTGTACATGTACACCTTGGTCGTTAATTGTCACGGACGTCATTTTGTCGGGCTGACTAAGTGCCGTTACTGTCATGAGAATCAATGGCACTGGGTCAATCGCCAATAATACGCCGATGCTGATCAGCAATAGTTGGTTCAGCGTGAACCCTAATGTAAATCCTTGGTAACTCGCGACTGCGATCAGAATTAAGGCAACAACTTGATAGATACGATGCTTAGTGGTGCCAGATTGGTAGAGTTGTGCGGCGGCTAAGACGTCGCGCAGGTTGCGTTGGAATCGTACTGTTGGCACGCTCATGGGATGTTCAACTCCTGTCCAACAAGAAGGTTGTCGGGATTCTGTAGATACGGATTGACTTCTTCGATTTCAGCGACCGTCACATTAAAGCGTTCGGCAATTGCGCCGAGTGTATCACCTGGTTTGACGTAGTAGACGGTCACATTGGTCGGTTCCTCAGGTGAGGGGACAAGTGTCGCAGTTGGTTGGGCTGCCACTGGTGCGCTCGTTGGCTCTGGAGTGGGTTGGGCCGTAGCTTCTGCCTCTTCAGTGGTATCTGTCAGTACCGATGTATCCGAGATTACGCCCGTGTCAGTCAACACGGAGGTGTCGGTAAGCACTGTCGAATCAGTGAGGACGCTTGTGTCAGTCAAGACGGCGGTTTCGGTTACTACAATGGTCGGTGTGAACGTCGGTACGGGGGTAATCGTTACCTCAGGATACGGCGTTGCTGTACCGGCGTTCTCGAGTAATTCAGCTTCGGCATCGAGATTGACATCGGCTTGACGATTAACCGATGACGCAACAGGCAAAAGGAGGGTAAAGTTTGCGATGCGCAAGCTACTAATATTGACATTTGCGAGGCTGAGGACAATGCTTACAATGGCAACAGCCAAGAGAATAGCAACTGCTCCTACACCACGTGACGGTAGCACACGCATTAACACACGCAATAGCAAGGCACCAAGTAGCGGTAAAACGAGTGCCGCGACCAATAATGGCGTAATCATTGATTCAGACACGCTGACCTCCCTATGCCGTACATGCTCACAAAACTACCAGAAATAAGACGAAAACCCAGGATTTAATGTTCGTTCAAGTGTACTACAGTTACCCCTTCGCCACCACTTGCTCCACCACCAGCCAATGATTTGACCTGACGGTGGCGTTGGAGCTGGTCACGTAACGTTTGCCGTAGTGCGCCAGATCCTTTGCCATGAATAATGCGCACAAATGGTAGACTGGCGCGATAGGCGTCATCGATGTACCGATCAACCCGTTCAATGGCCTCGGCCGCCCGCATCCCGCGTACATCTATTTCGATAGCGACATCAGGTGTCGATGGTACATAGGTTTGCCGTTGGACTTGCACGGTGGGTTCTTTGCGCTGACCGGGGCGGACCTCGCTGAGTTTGACGGTAATGCGAAAGCCTCCAACCTGGACAATGGCTTGATCGTCGTCGGTATCGACCTCGACGACATCACCAGTCATATTGACTGATGGCACGAATACAGCATCGCCGACTTGAATTGGGCGTTGTTCCTCAACGACCGGCTTGACTACCGGTGCGTTAGGACGTCGTTGTTTGGCCAACCGTTCGATTGCCTGTTGTTGTACTTCGGCGGCACGCTGTTGGGCCTCTTCCATCCATTTTTTGGTGACGGTGACTTGTTGCACGTCATCGCGCAAACGGCGTAGATCAGCGCGTGCCTGTTTGACCTCGTTTTCGATGGCCTGGGCTGCCGCAAGGCGCTCTTCCTCGAGGCGCACATCAAACAGTTGACGTTCACGGGCCATCTCGGCTTTGAGGTGTTCGGCTTCGGCCTGAACTTGATTGGCGCGCTGTAGTAATACCGCCGCCTCTTGGCGTTCGCGTTGAATTGCTGCCAACAACGAGTCAACCTGGAGCTCTTGATTGGGCAAGGTGGCGCGCGCACTTTCGATGATGACCTTGTCAAGACCGAGTCGTGTGGCAATCGCGAGGGCATTTGAACGACCTGGGACGCCAATCATAAGACGATACGTCGGTGAGAGCGTTTCGGCATTAAACTCGACCGAGGCGTTTTGTACTCCCGGGGTACTGTAGGCGAACGCCTTGAGCTCGGCGTAGTGCGTTGTGGCAATCGCAAATACGCCACGGTTAAGCAGGTGCTCGACGATGGCGCGTGCAAGTGCCGAACCCTCGACAGGATCGGTGCCGGCGCCTAACTCGTCAAGGAGTACCAATGCCGGCAACTCGTCGCGGAACACGGCTGCTTGCGGACGCCATTCGTCAACGGTACGTGCCTGGATTTGTGAAGGTGTTAGCTCGACCACATGATCGAGATTGGCCAGGATTTTGATGATATTGGTCAGGTGTGATGAGAAGGTAGACAAGCTTTGCTCGATACTTTGCTCATCACCGATGTCAGCATAAATTTGCCCGAAAATTGGTAAGGTAGAGCCATCGTTAGCCGGAATAAACAACCCTGATTGTGCCATTAGTGCGAGTAAACCGGTGGTCTTGAGTGAGACAGTTTTGCCACCGGTGTTAGGGCCGGTAATTAATGTGATGCGCGTGGTGTGCGGCATCGTCATATCGATTGGCACGACTTTGGTTGGGTCAATCAGCGGGTGGCGCGCTTTGATGAGATGAACCTGCGGGTCTTGGCCTTGCATCACATCAATCATGATGGGCTCGACGGCCCGAATCTGACCAGCAAAGCGCGCTTTGCACAAGGCAAAATCAATGGTTGCAAGTGCCGTGATGCCGGTGTGGATGGGTGTTGCCTGTGCACCAACAAGATCTGACAGCTCGGCCAAAATGCGGGCGACTTCGTCGGCTTCATCGAGTTGCAGCTCACGTAGTTTGTTGTTGAGCTCAACGACCACCAGTGGCTCAATATAGAGTGTAATGCCCTTGCCAGATTGATCGTGGACGAGTCCTTTAACCATGCGCTTGTGGCTGGCCTTGACAGGCACGACATAGCGGCCGTTGCGAATGGTGACAATGCTCTCCTGCAGGGCGTCGGCATATTGCCCCGATGACACGATATGTTGCAGGCGCTCTTGGACGCGCCCCATGGTAATGCGGATTTCATTGCGCAACGACGCAAGTTTGGCACTTGCGGTATCAAGCACCTCGCCATCATTATTAATGGAGTGCTCGATGCGATCCTCGATGGCAGGGTAGACAGGGAGCTGTTGAATGAACTCAAACAAGAGCGGGACTCGATTACTGTCGACGCGCACAAGCGCCTGACGGAACCGACGGGCGGCGGCTAACGTACGGGCAATTTCAAGGAGGACAATTGCGTCTAGCACACCACCACGCGATGCTAATGTGATGGCATCACGCACGTCGCGAGCGGCGCCAATTGTCAAATCAGGATATTCATCAAGCAGGTAGCGCGCTTCGCGCGTTTGGCTTAGGGCCACGCTAATCTCAAACGCATCCGTTGATGGTAAAAGCGTCTCCGCCATGTGTCGCGATGCTGCAAAACTTGCGTGTCGGGACAACATCTGGCGAATTGCAGGGAACTCAAGTGTGGTGATGGTGTGTGTGGCAATCATGGATGTTATTGGGTACTCATGGGAAATAATTCATAAATATCGCTGAACACAAACACATCAATCCACTTGACGACGTGTGGTGCGGTATTTAGTGCGAGTGGTCGAATCAACGATGAGTCGTTAATGACTTGTTGCAGATTATTCGTCAGCAAGAACGTATTGTTCCCGGATTCAATCGTGATGGTTTGGCTGAGCAGAAGGAGATGCGATACGACACCCCATACCACCAACATGACTAGCAGGTTCACAATCATTCCAATACTTCGACTAAAAAAAGCCTCGCCACTTTGCGCATCGAAAAAGCGGAATGTGTACATGCCCATCGCAAACAAAACAATCCAGAATCCGGCAAACATGCCAATGAAGGCGAGAATATGGCTTTCCAGTAGGCTGATGTTTGAGTATAAGTGGAACATATCGCCCACTTTTTGAAAGTACAAACCGGCAAGTACAAGTGAAATGTAGGCTACCACTGCAGTAACCAATGGGCGTACAATTCCTTGCATTGCACCAATTAACATGGCCAATAAAAGGACGATGACGCTGATAAAATCAAAGATGCTCATCACCATCACTCCCACCACAAACAAACACTACAAAGTATAGCACACTAGGGAATGGGTACTAGTTTAACTTGTCACTAATCATAAATATCTGTGAACACAATGCGAATTTGGTACACTTAATAGTACACATTGGTAGGTTTCGTATAACCGATGTACACAAAGAGGGGCGTAATGAAACGAATTATCCAAGCCATTTTGGCGTTGTTGGTATTGTTTGTGGTATATGTTGGCACTACACAACCAAGTGCACTGACCGGTATAGTGAGTGACTTGCTTGGCTCAACCGTTCCTGATATCGCAGGGCCGGTAACCAATCTCGAAGAGATCGTACCGACAATTCAATCACAAGTTGAGCTTCCTACGGTTGAATTACCTGCGGTGACGATTGAGGGCAACAGTATTCGGTTGACCGAGGCGGATATTAATGCATCGTTGGGGAGTTTTGGTAATGATCAGATACAAGTCAGCCAGGTGCGTTTGGTAGAGAACCAAATAATTGTTGGTTTGACGGTAGCTGGACTCTCAACTGAACTGACTGCAAATTTGGCTGCTGTTGATGGTCAGGTCGTTGTGCAGAACCCGGAGTTGTCTGGTGTTGCAGGATCACTGATTCCAATCGATGAGTTGATTGGCCCATTTCAACTAGCAATTAACCAGATTGTTGCGCAGAACGCTCCAGTAAGTGCGATTCGCATCGAAAATGGTGCAATCCAAGTGGATCTCAATCGATAGGTCACCGTTCACACCCAACACCCCCTGTCATTATGACGGGGGGTGTTGGTATATCCGTTCCATCATGGGTAATTGACACTACCCAGGCCATATGCTACACTCGCAACGCTCGTTAGAGCATAAATGGGGGTATATAGTATGCAAGAATCTTTACCAACACTTGCGCCAAGTAACCGCGTTGCGACCATACTCGCGATGGTTGTTGCAGGCGGGTTAGTGGTATTACCGGTATTTATAAGTCAATCGGCGATACTTGTGCCGTTGATTGCCGTGATGGCTTTGTTAGTTGCGACCCTTGCATGGGTCTACACTGCACCGCTCCGCTGGCCATCAGTAGCATTGTTGGTCTCAACGGTGCCTATGTTGGTATGGCCTGCTATGCACGAGATGATGCTCCTGCCGTTGTTGATGGCCGGCTATGTGCTCGGCGTGTCAATTGTGCCTGAAATTGCTACACAACGACTTGGTGCGCGCGCCGAGGCGTCGCGGCGCCAATACCGCATTTTGGCGGTTACAACGATTGCCTCGCTGACGATTGTATCGCTCCTCGGTGGATTGGGGAGTGTGTTGTGTAGTGCGCTACCACTCTGTACTGATTCATCAAACCTTGCCCAGTTGCAGAACAGTCACCGAATTATCAGCGTGCCAGCCGGCATTCTGACGTTGATTTTGGTAGTCCAAACCCTGCGTACCTTTGGCCAGACCATGCCAATTGTGACACGTATGTCGCTTGTTGTTGTCGTAGTAATGACTACGCAGTTAATTGTTGGTATCGGTGTGGCCAATGCGGTGATTGACACGACCATTCATGCCAGCTTGAGTCTGTTGACGCTTGGTTTAGTGACCGTGTTGGCAGCTACGACGTGGCGTGTGACGTGGCCCAGCAAAAAGCTCGAGGCGTCAGCGCCGGAGTTAGTGACGATTGGTGACGCCGTGGTGGCCTACACCTGGCGCGAAAAGATCAAAGACTATGTCAGCCTGACGAAGCCAGGTGTCATTTCGTTGTTGATTTTGACCACGATTACCAGCATGTACATCACTCCTGAGGGTATGCCGAGTCTGTCACTCGTGCTATGGACGTCAATTGGTGGGTGGCTGATGGCTGCCGCGTCGCACTCGTTCAACTGCTACCTCGATCGAGACATCGATATTTTGATGGGGCGCACTGGCCGCCGACCAATTCCGAGTGGACGTATTCCTGGTTGGCATGCGATTGTGCTCGGATTTGTCTTGATGATTGCCGCGACAGCGATTTTGGTATTGGCGGTCAACTGGTTAGCAGCCGCCTTGTCGTTTGCTGGGCTCGTCTACTATGTGTTGATTTATACGATGTGGCTCAAACGCACGAGCTTCAATAACATCGTGATCGGTGGTGGTGCTGGTGCATTCCCACCGCTCGTAGGCTGGGCTGCGGTTACCGGTAGCCTGTCGTTGCCGTCGTTG
>JBKCLM010000011.1:0-3085 GCA_046300655.1 Chloroflexota bacterium
AAACCCCGCCATGGGCCACATGATGATGATCGACGTGCCGCGCGACAACCACACCCAGCAGGTATGCGCCAATGATGGCGGCCACACTGCCGAAGGCCTCGGCTGACCAGGCGTAAAACAAAATAATGGCAATCAGAATCGCCAATACAGTCTCTTTTTGGGCGATTTTGTCTTCAAATCGGCGCAAGAACGGGATTGCTTTGTCAGCAATAAACCATGCCACCGGAAAGAAGAGCACCATGCTCAACAGCGTAATGGCCAAATCACCCGTGCCAAGCATCAGGTTCATCACCACCGCAAAAATCAACACACCGAGCACGTCGTCAATGATCGCAGCACCAAGCACAACGGTGCCCTCACGCGTGCGCATCAAACCAAGCTCACGCAGTGTCTGTGCCGAGATGCTCACGCTCGTGGCCATCAACACAGCACCGACTAAGACTGCCGTCTTCAGATCGCCACCGAATACCAACATCGTGGCTGTACCACCAGCAAGCGGCAGTACCAGACCACCCAGCGCTGTCAAAAACGCCGGGCGCCCGACACTTTGCATGGCTTTGACATCAGTCTCCAAACCGGCCATGAACATCAACAACACCACACCAATCTCGGCAATGATTTTGGTCGTCTTGTCGAGTTCGACCACATTAAACAACGAAGGGCCAAGTGCCAACCCCACCAACAACTCACCAAAGACCGCTGGCATACCAATGCGCAAACTCAAGAGTCCAGCGAGCTTTGCGGCAAGCAACATAAGTGCAATCGGCAATAATGCCTCTACTGCAGGATGCATGTGCAACCCTCCGTTCTATCCGGCGTCGTCGAATGGCGGGGGACGAGCCGAAGGGCGAATGTACCATTATCTATGGTAGCACATTTTGTGGTAATGGCGCATCATGATGCCCCATGCGTCCATACCACACATACGATGAATCATCTCAAATGCATGAAATATGGTACGCTACAGTACATTCATTCGGTCACTAGGGATAGATAATGAGCACTCACCAAAAGGCGTGGTTAGCCCTCATCACCGGCGTCTTTGCGATTAGCACCTCGCCAATCATCGTCAAACTCGCCGGCGTGCCCGGCACATCGACCGCATTCTATCGCGTCTTCATTGGCTGTCTCGTGCTCATCCCGTGGTTTATGTTACACAAGCCTACCCTGCCCACAGGCAAAGCGCTCTGGGCCATCATCGCCGGCGGGCTCTTCTTTGGGGTTGATCTGGTCTTGTGGAACGAAAGCCTGCTCCGGGCCCCAGCTACCAGCGCCACCCTGATGGCCAATAACGCCCCATTATGGGTCGGACTGGCCTCAATGTTCATCTTCAAAGAACAACTGACGCGCAACTACTGGATCGGCCTGGCTCTCGCCATGGTTGGCATGGTCGTCGTCGCCGGAGGTGACCTCCAACTCAACCCAGCCGACCTGAACGGCATCATCCTCGCGCTCGGCGCGAGTTTTTGTTATGCCGGCTATATCCTCAGCACCCGCCACGCCCGTGGCAGCATGGACACGGTCACCTTCATGGTCTGGTCACTTGCCATCGCCAGCCTCGTCATCCTGCCGTTTGCCGTTGCGCTCGAGGCACCGCTCTGGGGATTTAGTACCACCACCTGGGTGCTCATCATCATCCTTGGGCTCTTCGCCCAGACCATCGGTTGGCTGGCCATCAACTACGCCCTCGGTCATCTGCCTGCCTCAATTACATCCGTCACCTTGCTCGGTCAAGTCGTGATTGCGGCGTTACTCGCCGTGCCACTCCTCGGCGAGCCTATCCGCGAGAGCCAGATTGTCGGCGGATTACTCATCATCGGTGGTATTATTTTGGTAAATCGTCGTTGAGGGAATCCCGTCATGACTAGCCCTGTTCGGCTCATCTTTTTGGGCACCCCACATCTTGCCACCATCCCCCTCCGGGCCCTGCATGCCATGCCCGGCGTGCATATCGTCGCGGTCATCACGCAGCCCGATCGCCCAAGCGGCCGTGGCCGCCAACTCACGCCACCACCGGTCAAAGTGGTGGCCCAGGAGTTGGGCATTGCCACCATTCTGCAGCCCGAGACGCTCAAAGATGACGCCGTCGTCGCCCAAATTGCCGCCCTCGCCCCCGATATCGGCGTGGTGGCAGCGTATGGCGAGATTCTGCGCAAAAACGTCCTGGCCATCCCACTCCACGGCTACCTCAACATCCACCCGTCACTGTTGCCGCGTCATCGCGGCCCAGCCCCAGTCACGAGTGCGATTTTGGCAGGAGATAGCGAAGTCGGCGTCAGTGTGATGCAACTCGGCAGCAAAATGGACGCCGGGCCGATTTTGGTGCAACACCGTCAGCCATTGACTGCTGAGGATCGGGCCGGTGCATTGACCGAGGCGTTGTTTCATGTGGGGGCTCGGTTACTCTGCGACGTCCTGCGCCCCTATATCGCCGGCACCCTGATACCGACGCCCCAAGACGACACACAAGCCACCTATATTGGCCTGCTCAGTCGCGACGACGGCAGAATCGATTGGACACAACCAGCCAGCCAGATTGCCCGGCTGAACCGCGCCTACGACCCGTGGCCAGGGACGTTTACCATGCTCAATGACCAGCCCTTGCGCATTATCACTGCGCGCGCCCTCGATCACGCACACAGCCGGCCGGTGGGGAGCGTCGTTGATACGCCATACGGGCCAGCGGTCGTGTGTGGCACGGGCATGCTGCTCCTCGATACCGTTCAGCCAGCTGGCAAAAGCGTCATGGCGGCGCGCGACTGGTATCGTGGGCTGCGCCAGCCCGATGACATCGTGCTCGCCTAAATGCTTTCACAAAAAAGAGAACGTGCGTGACCACACAACTACCACAACGCCCAGCATTTACTGGTCTCACCCCTGGGCCACTCAATAATCCCGATATTGCACAACGCCAAGTGCACTACGAGCAGGTGCTCCACCCGCAATTGGTGGCAGTAGCAGACCTGCTCTACACACACGGCGAACACACCCTGCCCAAACGCTGGTCACTCTACACCACCAGCTTCAGGCAACAACCGCGCCAGCCCCATCCAGATCAGGTGAGCAGTGCCTACATCGTCATCGA